>NZ_JAWDJI010000095.1:0-17415 GCF_032465655.1 Paenibacillus sp. 3LSP
TATGTAACAGCCTCCACTGGGTAACAAAATTACGTGAGTGAACCATTATCCTTCGTAACATTTTTATATGAGTTGACACGTGCCGGATCGGTAGGGTTCTCAGGAATCTTTCAGCAATCGTTTCGCCGTTTCCGCATCCTGTCCAATTTGAGCAATCAGCTCATCCAAGGAGCCGAACTTGCGCTCCTCCCGAATATAGTGAATCAATTCCACGGATAGGCTTTCGTCGTAAATCTCGCTGGAAAAATCAAACAGATGGGCTTCCAGCCAAAAGATTTTGCCGTTCTCATGAAAGGTTGGCTTCACTCCAACGTTCATCACGCCGGAGTAAGTCGTTCCTTCGTGCGTCACTCGTACGGCATAGACCCCGCTGGCCGGGACGACATAATGCTCCGCCAGCTTCAGGTTGGCTGTAGGGAAGCCGAGCTGACGGCCGCGTTTCTCGCCGTGCATGACGGTCCCTCGCAGCGTATACGTCCGTCCGAGCCAACGATTCGCTTGCTCAATCTTCCCTTCCTGCAGCGCTTTGCGAATCCCTGAACTGCTGACCTTCTCCCCGTCGATCAGGAACGGCGGTACGGTGTGCACGTCAAGGACATTGCCGCTTAATTCACGCAGCATGCTCGCATCCCCTTCCCCCCGGTAGCCATAACGGAAGTCAAAGCCAACTACCGCAGTGTGCACCTGCAACGGCACCAGGATACCGGAAACGAAGTTCTGCGGACTTACACGCGAGAAAGCGTCGTTAAACTCAACGATATATACGTAATCCACGCCCATCTCGCGCAGAATACGTTCCTTCTCCTCCGGCGGCGTCAAATATCCGTCATAATCGCCTTTCTTCATAACTTCCTTCGGATGGGGATGAAACGTCATGACGGAGGCAGGAAGACCGAGTTCGCCAGCCAACCGGACAGCCGAATTAATTACGCTGGCATGTCCCAGGTGAAGGCCGTCAAATTGGCCGATCGCCAGCACTTGCGGGCGGGTATGTTGTTCTATAAATCGTTCATTTAGTGGATATGATAAATGTATCGTTTCCATGATCGTCTCACCTGCAATTTCCCTCGGAATGCGCATTTCTTAAGGCTACTCGGGTAGAAACACTTTAACTGCCTTTACGGCCTTCGCTCCCTCTTCTACCCGGAAGATGCCTAAAAATTGCTGTTCGGGGCTGTACAACCGCAGGGTTTCTCCGCGCTTAACCGGTGGAGTTACCACTGAGGGGGACAGCCGCTGACCTTGCAATGCCGCCTTGACCTTCTCGGCAGCAACGGTATGAGCCGGTAAATGCTGCACCGCTCGATCAACCGGCAGTAAATATTCTTGCAGCGATCCGTTTGCCGCGTGGCGGGCCACCTCATCCAGCGTCAGACAATGTGACTCCGTGATTCCCGCCGACATCGTCCGCTTTAGCTCCGTCATCGCCGCAGGCACGCCGAGTGCACGTCCGATATCAACGCAGAGCGTACGGATATAAGTTCCTTTGGAGCATAACGCGCGAAAAGAGATCCGCGGATGCGGCCCTTCCGGCTGGAACGAAATCAGCTCCAATTGATAGATCGTCACTTCCCGGGGCTTGCGCTCCACGGTTTTCCCTTCCCGTGCCAGTTCATAAAGACGTTTCCCGTCTTGTTTAAGCGCCGAATACATCGGCGGAATTTGCGAGATTGTGCCAACAAACCGGGACAATACAAGCCGAACGTCCTCTTCCGTCACCCGAACCTCATTCACCTGTTCGATGATTTCGCCGGTCATATCCTCAGTATCGGTCGCCACGCCGAGCACCAAGGTTGCTTCGTATTCCTTCGGCAAGTCCTGCAAATACTCCACCATTCGCGTTGCTCGGCCGAGACATAGAGGCAATACTCCAGTGACGGCTGGGTCTAACGTACCTGTGTGGCCAATCCGCTTCATTTTCAAAATCCCCCGGCATTTGGCAACCACGTCATGCGATGTAAAACCGGCTGGCTTGTGGATCGGCAAAATGCCTTCGTATGCGTTCATAACTGCAGCCTCACTTGTTCCAACACTCTAGGGACAACCGTGTCCAGAGTCCCTTCTATGCGAGCTCCAGCGGCCCGGACATGACCGCCGCCGCCAAAGCTTTGAGCCACCTTAGCCACGTCGACTTTGCCCGCCGAGCGCATACTCACCTTGATGGCTTGTTCGTTAATGACCTTAAACAACAGGCCTACTTCGACTCCTTGAATATTCCGCGGATAATTGACGATGCCTTCCATATCCTCGTGAACGGCGCCAGTCGCCTGCAGGTCCTCATCTGTCACCGACACCCAGCTAATCTTCCCGTCTTCCGTCAGCTGAAGTCCATTTAGAGCCCGAGTCAGCAGACGCAGCTGCGGAAGCGTCATTTGCTCTAGCAGCAATTCGGATAAAGCGGGACCGTCTACGCCGTACTCTAGCAATTTGGAGGCAGCCGCCATCACCTTGGGCGATGTATTGGAGTACCGGAACCCGCCAGTATCTGTCAATAGTCCGGTATAAAGCACCGTTGCGATCGTCTGATCCAACGGAAGATCCATATAGTTGATTAGGTCGAACAAAATTTCGGCGGTCGCCGCCGCATTCGGCACAACAAGGTTCACCAACCCGTATAGATCGTTGGTCGGATGGTGGTCGATGTTCAGCAGGCGTGCCCCTTCGGCAAACCATTCATGGGTCTTGCCAACCCGTTTGAAGTCAGCGCAGTCCACGCAGATCACATGATCAAATTTGCGGTCAAGCGATGTCACCGACAAATCGAGAATCTCATCTGCATGCCACAAATAATGCATCCGTTTAGGGATCGGGCCTTCGTTGACCATCACGAATTTTTTACCCAGACATGACAGAAGCCAGCCCACCGCTAGGGTGGAACTGACTGCGTCACCGTCCGGCTGAACATGCGACACAATTAGGAAATGATCATTCTGAGTCAGGAACTCCTTCGTCTGACTCAGATCCCTTTCATAGGTCGTCTGCATTGCCGTCTCCTTTGGGAATCTCCATTACTCATGATGAGTTATCGATTCCCTTCATATTTCATTCTTTGTGCTCTTGCGTAATTTCGCCGAGAAGCTTCTCAATCCGACTGCCATAAGCGATGGATTCGTCAATTTTGAAAATCAACTCCGGTGTGTGGCGCAGCCGAATTCGTTTACCGATTTCAGTACGCAGGAAGCCGGTCGCTTTCTCCAGCCCTTTTAAGGATTCGTTCTTCTGCTCCTCGTCACCAAATACGCTGAGGTAAACTTTGGCCTGCGACAAATCATTTGTCACATCGACTCCGGTCACCGTGACAAAACCGATGCGCGGATCTTTCAGTTCACTCTGGATGAGCACGCTTAGTTCTTTCTTAATCTGTTCGCCTACGCGGCCGGTACGATTTTTGGCCATTTTAGACACCCACCTTACTTCGGTTCAACAGTTTCCATGACGAACGCTTCGATCACGTCGCCTTCTTTAATATCGTTGTAATTGTCCAAGGTAATCCCGCACTCGTAACCTTGAGCAACTTCCTTCGCGTCGTCCTTGAAACGTTTGAGCGAATCGATTTTGCCCTCATATACGACGATGCCGTCACGAATCAAGCGGACTTCCGCCGAACGGGTAATTTTACCAGAAGTCACCATACAACCTGCAATCGTTCCGACCTTGCTGATCTTGAACGTATTACGGACTTCCGCGTGACCGATAACTGCCTCTTTATAAACCGGATCAAGCATCCCTTTCATCGCTTGCTCAATCTCTTCAATTGCGTTGTAAATGACGCGGTGCAAGCGAATATCAACCTTCTCTTGTTCCGCGGTCGCTTTCGTTTGATTGTCTGGACGGACGTTGAACCCGATAATAATCGCGTTCGAAGCCGCCGCCAAGATGACATCGGATTCGGTAATCGCACCGGCACCGCTGTGGATAATCTTGACGCGAACGCCTTCGACCTCGATCTTCTCGAGTGCGCCTCGGAGCGCTTCAACCGAACCTTGTACGTCGGCTTTGATGATCACATTGAGATCCTTGATTTCGCCTTCTTTGATGTGGCGGAACAGATCATCCAGCGTCACGCGAGTATTGGCACCCAAATCGGACTGACGCTGCATCGTGGCCCGTTTGTCTGCGATCGACCGCGCTTTGCGTTCGTCTTCGAAGACCATAAACGGATCGCCGGCTTGCGGCACCTCGGTCAGACCGGTAATTTCCACCGGCGTCGATGGACCGGCTTCTTTCAACCGGCGTCCACGATCGTTAACCATCGCGCGGACGCGGCCGAAGCAGTTTCCTGCAACAAAAGCGTCGCCGACCTTCAATGTTCCGTGTTGAACCAATACGCGAGCTACCGGGCCGCGAGTTTTATCGAGCTCAGCCTCGATGACTGCACCGCGAGCGCGTTTATCCGGGTTCGCTTTGTACTCGTTCACTTCGGCTACCAGCAGTATCATTTCAAGCAAGTTTTCCAAGCCGATTTTTTGCTTCGCAGAGACGTTGACGAAAATCGTGTCGCCGCCCCATTCTTCCGGTACAAGCTCATACTCGGTCAATTCTTGTTTCACTCGATCCGGATTGGCTTCCGGTTTATCGATCTTGTTGACCGCAACAATAATTGGCAAGCCTGCTGCTTTCGCATGGTTCACCGCTTCGACCGTCTGCGGCATCACGCCGTCATCCGCAGCAACGACGATAATCGTAATATCCGTTAACTGGGCACCGCGGGCACGCATCGCTGTAAACGCTTCGTGGCCTGGCGTATCCAGGAACGTAATCTTCTTGCCGTTGATTTCGACTTGATATGCCCCGATATGCTGCGTGATCCCGCCGGCTTCGCCGCCGGTGACATTCGTGGAACGAATAGCGTCCAACAGCGTCGTTTTCCCGTGGTCAACGTGACCCATGATCGTAACGACAGGTGGACGTTCTTTCAGATCCGCCTCATCGTCAACCTCTTCAATCGTTTCAAACCGGTCTTCTTCCACCGGAATTTTCACTTCAACCTCAACGCCAAAGTCACTTGCCAGCAGCTGGATCGTATCAAGGTCAAGCTCTTGGTTAATGGTGGCCATGACGCCGAGCAGCATCAGCTTCTTGATGACTTCAGAAGCGTCCTTATGCAGCAATTTGGCGGTTTCGCCAACCGTCATCGTGCCGCGGACGATAATCTTCTTCGGCGTATTGTCGATCTTCTCGCGTGGAGGCTGCTGCGGAGCCCCTTTGCCGCGTCCGCCTTTACCGCCTCGATTATTTTTGAAATTGGCGCCATTGCGGTTATCATCGTAACCTCTTTGGTTCTTGCCACCGTTGTTATTCCCTTTTCTTTGCCCTTGTCCTTTGCCGCCGCCGTTTCCACCGCCTAAATTGTTGCTTGGTGCAAAGGCGCGGTTTCCGCCGCCGTTTTGGCCTTGGGCTGGGCGCTGGCCGCTATCATTCCGCTGGCCGCCTTGCCCGGCTCCCCGGTTCCCTTGCGGGTTCCGGTTCGCACCTGAGGTGTTCCCACCGCCTTGGCCTTGGGGACGAGAGTTTTGATGATTGCCGCCGTTTGGACGGCTCGATCTTTCTTGAACTGCCGTACTGCCACCTGCATTGGTTTGGTTTGTTTTTGGTTTATTATTCATGCTTACCTGCTTTTCCTGTTGATTTTGGTTTTTTACGGGTGCGTTTGCGCCGCGTCCCTGATCTCCGCGATGACCGGATGATTCTCCGGCTGTAGCTTTCGGTGTTTGGCTTCCTCCTGCGGAAGCCGATGCCGGCGATTTGGCAGAGGAATCGTTGCGTCCCGAGCTTTCTCGTTTCGCCGCCGCGTTGCTTTTAATATCCTTGAAGAACTGTTCCACACGGGCTACGGCATCATTCTCCATGACGCTCATGTGGTTGTTAACCGGGATATTCAGACGCTTAAGAATCGTGATAATTTCTTTACTACTCATATTGAGCGATTTGGCGTATTCATACACCCTGAGCTTATCTTGTTTTTCTTGTTTACTCAATATACTCCACCTCCGATGTTTTCAAGATCGCTTTGCGGATCATCTCGGTAAACCCTGGATCGGTGATCGCCAGAACAACCCGTTCCGGCTTGCCAACACTTCTCCCGAGCGCTTCACGGTCAAATCCGATGATCAGCGGGATGTTGTAGCTCCCGCATTTGTCCCGGAATTTCTTCTGTGTATTGGCGGAAGCATCTCCCGCAACGATGACGAGCTTGGCTTCTCTTGAACGAATCGATTTCAGGACGAGTTCGTCCCCAGTTACCAGCTTACCGGCTCGCATGGCGAGACCAAGACCGGACAACGGCTGGGCCTTATTCATCTTCATCCTCTTCTCGAGCCTGAGCAGCAAGGAATTCATCCTCGACGGCCAAGAAATCGCGAGCGAGCTGTTCGTAAACCTCGTTACCAACCGGAGCTTTAAGTGCCCGATCCAGTGCACGTGATTTATGAGCGAGCTTAAAGCATTCCGTCTTGCCGCAGAGATAAGCGCCGCGGCCTGACTTTTTGCCTGTTAAGTCGATCGACACCTCGCCCTCCGGGGAACGCACAATCCGGATCAGCGACTTCTTGGGCATCATTTCCTGGCAGGCTACGCATTTGCGGAGCGGTACTTTTCTTTGCTTCATCCTTGCCACCTCCCGTTAATCCACGGAGATGGAATCCTGAGGCATTTCGCCTTGTTCGGTTTTTTCTCTGCCGAATTCCTCTTCCGCTTGGGTTTCGCTCTTGATGTCGATTTTCCAACCGGTCAATTTGGCGGCGAGACGCGCGTTCTGTCCTTTAATGCCAATCGCCAGCGACAATTGGTAATCCGGTACGATCACGCGGGCCATCTTCTCCGCTTCAAACACCTGCACTTCGAGCACTTTGGACGGGCTCAGCGCATTGGCTACATATTCCTCAACATTCTCCGAATAACGAACGATGTCAATTTTCTCTCCGCGCAGCTCGTTCACAATCGTTTGTACACGCGTCCCCTTCGGGCCAACGCAGGAGCCAACAGGATCCACTTCGCTGTTGCGGGAGTATACGGCGATTTTGGAGCGGAAGCCGGCTTCGCGGGCTACGGAACGAATCTCCACAACACCGTCAAAAATTTCCGGAACCTCCAGCTCGAACAAGCGCTTCAGCAAGCCCGGATGCGTACGGGACAGCAAGATTTGCGGTCCTTTCGTCGTATTCTCTACTTTCGTAATGTACGCTTTAATCCGGTCGCCGTGCTTGAACTTCTCGTTTGGCATCAATTCGTTTAACGGTAAATGGGCTTCCACCTTACCAAGATCAACGTAAATATTACGTAAGTCCTGACGTTGTACGATCCCGGTTACGATGTCCTCTTCCTTCTCCACGAACGCATTATAGATCAGTCCGCGCTCGGCCTCACGAATACGCTGCGTCACGACTTGCTTCGCCGTTTGTGCCGCGATCCGGCCAAAGTCCCGAGGGGTTACCTCGATTTCAGTGATGTCGTCCAGATGATAGTTCGGATTAATCTCACGTGCTGCTTGCAGTGAAATCTCCGTCCGCGGATCAAGGACTTCCTCTACGACAAGCTTGCGCGCATAAACTTTGATTTCGCCGGTATGGCGGTTCATATCCACACGCACGTTTTGCGCCGTATTAAAGTTGCGTTTGTAGCTGGAGATCAGCGCTGCTTCGATCGCTTCGAACAAGATGTCCTTGCTGATTCCTTTTTCCCTTTCCAATTCGTTCAAGGCTTCGATAAAATCCATGCTCATTTGCCTCGAGTTCCCCCTTTCATAATTCCCCGCAGGTCACACTAGAAAATAATGGCCAATCTTGCGCTGGCAACTTTGCTATATGGAATGGCGTGACGCTTCTTCCCCACTTCAATAACTAATTCGTTCCCATCAAAGGAAAGAAGCCGGCCTTCAAATTCTTTCAGGCCATCTACCGGTTCGTATGTAGTCACAAAAACGTCTTTGCCGACCGCCTTGGAGACATCCTCGGCTTTCTTCAAGGGGCGTTCCGCTCCTGGCGAAGACACTTCAAGAAAATAAGCCGACGGAATCGGATCGTTCTCGTCGAGCTTCTCGCTAAGGTATTCGCTGATCCGGCCGCAGTCATCAATGTCGATGCCGCCTTCTTTGTCGACAAATACGCGGAGGAACCAGTTGCTGCCCTCCTTCACGTATTCCACGTCAACCAGTTCAAAGCCGTTCTCCTCCAAATAAGGCGTGACCATTTGCTCGACGGTCGCTTTGATCTTTGGTGTGCTCAAGCGTACATTACCTCCAACTTTAATCCTATATACCAAAGATTAAAGAGTGGGTTTCCCCACTCTTTAAACAACGGTTCTATCTTCATGATTGCCAAAAAAATTATAACATAGTACATACCAAGTGACAAGTAAAACACCTTTACTCCTAGAGGGAGATTAAAAAGTCATCTTCGGATCACGAAGCAAAACCGAGTTGTTTATTCGGCGTCGAATCTTGAACTCAGTCCGGCCTTCCGTTGCTCACGTACCCTTACGTACGCTCCGCTACTCAGTCCTGTCTTCGTCCAACCTTCTCGGTGCTCCAAACCTGTCTTTTTTATCCTTCAACAAACGGGAGATTAAAAAGTCATCTTCGGATCACGAAGCAATACGTCGAATTTTGAACTCAGCCAGCTAGATTAAAATAAAGACAATTGATTGCTCTCTGGCAGGCCGCGGAAACAGCCCATGGAACCGAGAAGTTCCACGATCGTTTTACTCGCTTTGGACTTCTGCTGGAAGTCCTCGATCGACAGGAATTCACCTTGCTCTTTCGCTGCGGCGATGTTTTTGGCCGCGTTCTCCCCGATCCCGGCAAGCGCCGAGAACGGCGGAATCAACGAATCGCCGTCGACGATAAATTTCGTAGCGTCGGAGCGATACAGATCGATCGGCTTGAAATGGAACCCGCGTGCCGTCATTTCCAACGCCATTTCCAAGATCGGGAGCATGTTCTTCTCCTTCGGCAGCGCCTGGAAGCCCTTCTGCTCAATCTCTTCGATCTTGCGGTAAATCGCCTCGTACCCTTGGCAGCACAGCTCGATATCGAAGTCCTCCCCGCGGACCGAGAAATACGTCGCATAATATTCGATCGGATAATACAGCTTGAAGTAAGCGGTACGTACCGCAGAGATAACGTAAGCAGCGGCGTGCGCCTTCGGGAACATGTACTGAATCTTCAAGCAAGAATCGATATACCATTGCGGTACTTTACACTTCTTCATTTCCTCGATCCATTCCGGCGTCAACCCTTTCCCCTTACGAACACTCTCCGTAATTTTAAAGGCCAAGCCGGCGTCCATTCCCGCTTTATATATCAGGTACAGCATGATATCGTCACGACAACCGATAACGGTTTTGATGTTACAAGTGCCGTTTTTGATCAGTTCCTGAGCATTCCCCAGCCATACACCGGTTCCGTGCGATAACCCGGAAATTTGCAGTAAATCCGCAAAGGAAGACGGCTGTGATTCCACCAGCATCTGCCGTACAAACTTCGTCCCCATTTCTGGAACCCCGTATGTGGCGACTGGCGTACGGATCTGTTCCGGTGTAACTCCAAGTGCTTCTGTGGAGTTGAACATGCTCATTACTTTCGGGTCATTCATGGGGATCGTCGTTGGATCGACCCCGGTCAAATCCTGCAGCATCCGCATCATCGTCGGATCATCGTGCCCCAGAATATCGAGCTTGAGCAGATTCGCGTCGAAGGCGTGGTAATCGAAATGGGTTGTTTTCCATTCAGATTCGGTGTCATCGGCCGGGTACTGTACCGGCGTGATATCTTCCACATCAATGTAATCCGGTACGACGACGATCCCGCCGGGATGCTGCCCGGTACTGCGCTTCACGCCGGTACATCCCGCCGCAAGACGGTTGAGCTCCGCCCCGCGCCAATGCTTGTTATGCTCTTCTTCGTACTTCTTGGCAAAGCCAAACGCGGTTTTCTCTGCAACCGTACCGATGGTTCCAGCACGGAAGACGTTCTTCTCCCCGAACAGGACCTTCGTATAGTTATGGGCTACCGGTTGATATTCACCGGAGAAGTTAAGGTCAATATCGGGGACCTTGTCACCTTTAAAGCCCAGGAACGTCTCGAACGGAATGTCCTGACCTTCGCCCTTCAGCTTGCCGCCGCATTTCGGACAGCTTTTGTCCGGAAGGTCGAAGCCGCTGGGCACGCTGCCGTCCAGGAACCATTCGCTATATTTGCATTCGTGATTTTGACAGATGTAGTGAGCCGGCAGCGGATTAACCTCGGAAATTCCCAGGAACAACGCGACTACCGACGAGCCGACCGACCCCCGGGAACCTACGAGATATCCGTCTTGGTTCGACTTCTTCACCAGCCGTTCGGAAATCAAATAGTTAGCCGAGAACCCGTATTTGATAATCGGCTCCAGCTCTTTCTCCAACCGCTTCACAATCACTTCAGGCAAATCGTCGCCATAAATCGATTTAGCGGTATCGTAACACTTCTGGCGGATCTCCTCGTCGGCCCCTTCAATGATTGGGGTAAACAGCTTGTCCGGGAACAATTCGATCTCCTCGAATCGGTCCGCCAACGCTGAAGTATTGGTGACGACCACTTCCCAAGCCTTCTCCTGACCTAGGAATTTGAATTCCTCCAGCATTTCCTCCGTTGTCCGGAAGTGCGCATCCGGCTTGCGGATTTCCTTCAGCGGACTGAACCCGGTAATTCCGTGGATCGTAATGTCACGGAACAGCTTGTCTTTCGGATCCAGGTAGTGCACGTTTCCAGTAGCAACAACCGGCTTGTCCAGCTTCGTCCCGATCTCCACGATTTTGCGAATCGCCGTCTGCAGTTCTTCCGTGCTGCCAACGAGCCCTTTTTCTACGAGATGCATGTACATCGTGAGCGGCTGAATTTCGAGTACATCATAAAATTCGGCTACCGCTTCGGCTTCCTCCACCGATTTGTTCAGTACGGTCTCGAAGAACTCGCCCTTCTCGCAGCCGGAGAGGATCAGCAAACCTTCTCGCAGCTCCACCAGCTTGGATTTCGGAATACAAGGCACCCGCTTGAAATATTCGGTGTGCGACAACGAGATCAGCTTAAACAGGTTTTTCTTGCCAACTGGATTAAGTGCATAGATCCCGCAATGGAACGGACGGGCATTGGACAAGTCTTTCCCGACCTTATCATTCAAGCGATCAAGCGTCTTATATCCTTCAATCTTGAATGCATCATCCAGCAAACCGTTTAAGATCTCACCCAGCGCCACGGTATCATCGATCGCCCGGTGGTGGTTCTCCAGTGAAACTTTGTACTTGGCAGCCAGGGTATTCAAACGGTGATTTTTCATCGTCGGGAACAACATCCGGGCCAGCTCCAGTGTATCAAGCACAGGGTTTTCCATGATTGGCAGGCCCAGCTCCTTGAGCTTGGCATTCACAAAGTCATAGTCAAACCGTGCGTTATGAGCCACCAAAATCGCATCCTCGGCGAATTCCACGAACCGTTTCAGCACCGGCTCCACATCAGGTGCATCCTTCACCATGTCATCGTTGATATTGGTCAACTGTTGAATATGGTACGGGATTCGTTCATGCGGATTTACGAAGGTCGCATATCGATCGATCTCTTTGCCTTCCCGCATCTTCACGGCTGCAATTTCAATGATTTTGTTTTGGGTTACCGACAAACCGGTGGTCTCGATGTCAAATACAACGTAGGTCGCCGTCTTCAACTCGTCCCCTCTCGGGTTCAGCACAACCGCGACATCATCATTAACAACATTGGCTTCCACGCCGTAAATCATCTTAATGCCATGCTTCTTCGCAGCCTTCGCCGCGTCCGGGAAACTTTGCACACCGCCGTGGTCCGTCACAGCGATCGCTTTATGTCCCCATTTTGCCGCCATTTTCACATAATCGCCAATCGGCGTGACGGCGTCCATCGTACTCATCGTCGTGTGCAGATGGAATTCAACCCGCTTCTCCGACGCGTTATCCATTCGTCCTGGAGGTGCGGGCACCTCAACCAGATCCGACGGAATCATGACCAACTCGGGAACCGGCATAAAGCGGTCCATTTCTACTTTCCCCCGTGCCTTGATCCATTTCCCGTTGGCGAGTTGCCCCATAATCTTCAGATCTTCTTTATTTTTGGCGAACAATTTCAGCTGCAGGGAATCGGAGAAATCGGTCAGGAAAAACGTAAACAAGGTGTTGCCGTTTCGCAGCTCCTTGCGATCCAGGCCAAAAATCGTCCCCTGAATCGTAATCTTCTTCTCTTCGTCCTGGATTTGCTGAAGCGGTACAGGCGGATCCTTGATCTCGTTCCCAAGCTGCAGCTTGACCACTTCGCCCCCATCGTCTTCTTCCGGAGGAGCTTCCACGGTCATGCTCTCCATCATCTGTTGAATAACTTCGCGTTCTTCCTCCACGATCCGCTGCTGGAACTCTTCAAACGCTTCGACGTTCGGCTCTCCGGTTTGCAGTTTGATTCTTAACGGCAGGGCAAAATAGGTTTCATAATACACGGTGATGGCTTTGTCAATCTGTTTCTTCCGCGCCAACTCCAGCGCCATAGCGTCGCCAAATGTTACGGTGACCATATCGCCGTCGATATCCAGCCCGGCTCTCGCCATCCAGCCATTGACCGACGGAATCTGGCGTTTCACCCATTCGAGAAACAGCGGCCAATATTCTTCAACAATGTCTTTGGCGATCAACCCGCCGCCGTAATGAAACTCAAAAGAAATGATGGCGATATGCTCCATCCGTTCTCTGACCCGCAGGCAAAAGGTGCGGTAGGCTTGAGCCGGCACCAGCGTGTCCTTCTGAATGGTGATTCTCCATTCCCGATTGCTGCGACTGACCTCTACTTTTTCGATATGCCCGTCAAGAAAATACGGATCGATCAGCGAAGCGGGCACATCCGCCTGCTTCATCAACAGCTCCAGCCGGTTTCTCTTGTCTTGCGTCTCGGTCATGTCCTCTCCCCTCACCTTGCTTGCTGACTTCTTCCCATGATTCGAAAAAAAGGCTTCCGGCGGTGATGCCGGCGGCGTAATAAGCCTGCAGGCGCTTGACTGCCGAAAGCCCTCTTGTGGTTGTGCCATTCGCCCGCGTCCTCAGCTTCCCCAAACTCTTAGCGGGACGGTAACGCGAAAGTTATTCTTAATAGGCTCTGGCAAAAACAACGGTATGTTTCGCTGGATTCCCGCAAACGAGGCAGGTATCCTTCGTCGTTTGAGGATGGAATGGGATATTGCGGCTGGTTGCGCCCGTTTCTTCCTTCACCGTGCGTTCGCATGCTTCCGAACCGCACCATCCGGCCAAGGTGAAGCCGCGTTTCTCTTCGATGCTGGCCTTCATTTCATCCAGCGTATCGACGGTGTAGAAATGCTCTTCTCGGAACGCTTTAGCCCGCTCGTACATTTCCTGATGAACCTGCTCCAGCATAGCCTGAACCTCTTCGACTAACCGGTCCTGTTGAACAACCTTCTTCTCGCCGCTGATACGGGAGACAAGAACGCAAACGCCGTTCTCCATATCGCGAGGTCCAATTTCCAAACGAACCGGTACACCGCGCATTTCGTACTCGTTAAACTTCCAGCCTGGGCGGAAGTCAGCGCGGTCATCAATCCCAACGCGAATGCCCGCTTTCTTCAGCTCGGCGAACAGCTCGTCCGCTCTGCCTACAACGGCTTCCCAAGTTTTTGGCGGGCCAATCGGAATAATCATGACCTGCTTCGGCGCAACCTTCGGCGGCAAGGCCAGCCCACGGTCATCGCCATGCACCATGATCAGCGAGCCGATCAACCGGGTGCTGACGCCCCAGGACGTCGTATGAACGTATTCGCGTACATTCTCACGGTTGAGATATTGAATATCAAACGCCTTCGCAAAATTGGTTCCCAAATAGTGCGAGGTTCCTGCTTGTACCGCACGTCCGTCCTTCATCATCGCTTCGATCGAATAAGTATCGACAGCACCTGCAAATTTCTCAGAAGGCGTTTTTTGCCCGACAATTACCGGGATCGCCAAATAATTTTCCACGAAGTCGCGGTAAATTTCCAGCATGCGCATCGTCTCTTCGCGAGCTTCCTGCTCGTTCTCGTGCGCCGTATGGCCTTCCTGCCATAAGAATTCGCTTGTACGGAGGAATGGCAGCGTCCGTTTCTCCCAACGCACTACATTCGCCCATTGGTTGATCAACACCGGCAAATCGCGATAGGATTGGATCCATTTTTCATACATATGCCCAATCATCGTCTCAGATGTCGGACGGATCGCCAGACGCTCCTCCAGCTTCTCGCCAGCCGCCTCGGTCACCCAAGGAAGTTCCGGGTTAAAGCCTTCAACGTGTTCTTTTTCCTTCTGGAAGAAGCTCTCCGGAATAAACAGCGGAAAATAAGCGTTGCGATGCCCCGTTTCTTTAAAACGGCGGTCCAACTCCGCTTGAATATGCTCCCAAATTTCATAGCCGTCCGGCTTAAATACGATACAGCCGCGGACCGGTGAGTAATCCATCAAATCCGCTTTTTTAATAACGTCGATATACCAACGGGAAAAATCCACTCCCTGCGGGGTAATCTCCGTGACGAATTGTTTCTCCTCGTTTGCCATAAGAACCTTTGTCCTCCCGTTAAAACCACAAGTTTAATAGTTACCTGCGCCATCAGAGCTGCGCATCCATCTTCAATCAGCCGTGAATCAAGCGCAAAATGTCATTATACGTGACCGCAATCATCAGCAGAAATAGCATCGCAAATCCGATGAAATGTACCATTCCTTCGCGGTTAGGATCAATCGGTTTGCCGCGCAAGGCCTCGACCCCTAGGAAGATCAGACGACTTCCGTCGAGCGCCGGGATCGGCAGCAGGTTAAAGATCCCCAAATAGAGGCTTAAAATTGCCGCCCAATAGGTTAACTGAACAATCCCTTGCTTCGCGATTTGACCAGTCACCTCAAAGGTGCGAACCGGTCCGCCCAGATCGTCCATGTTAAAGCGATTAATCAACTGTTTGAACCCGAGGAAAATCGCTTTTGTCGTGTTGACCATGTCCTCCCCGGCAACTTGGAACGTCTCTCCAAACGACGCACTGCGCGTCGGGAACACGGTAACGATCGTACTTCCGATTTTACCGTCCTCATTCTCCGCCCCTTTCGGGGTAATGGTGATATTTAACGTCTCGTCCCCGCGTTTGATCGTCCACGTCATCGGTTTGTTTTTCGAAGCCTGGATCATTTCGATCATTTTATTTGCATCGGTTCCGACCGGAGTTCCGTTGATCGTATCGATGATATCGCCCGTTTTGAGCCCTACTTCCTCGGCAGGCATGCCTTTCATGACCTCACCGATTTGCAGGTGGCTGGGTTGATCCAGCGGAATTCCCGCCATTTGGGTATGCAGGGCAAACAACACAAACGCCAAAATAAAGTTCATCAAAGGACCCGCGAAAATCGACAGAGCCCGCTGTCCCACAGTTTTGCTGCCGTACTGCCGGTCTCTCGGCGCAATTTGCGTCTCTTTGCCTTTCGCCACCAGCATGGCTTGCGGATGCACGCGGTAGGTGAGCGCTTCGCCGTCCACATCCAATCGTACCGCAAGATCGTCCTCAAGGTCGATGTGCTGCACTTCGCCGCGGATTACGTTTTTACGACTGTCCAATCGGTCCAGATAAATCTTCCGAACCTGATCGTTCTCCAGACGCAAGGCGATGGTTTGTCCGTCTGAAATCTGGATCAGCTCCGGATCCTCTCCCGCCATACGCGCATAACCGCCGAAAGGAAGCAAACGCAAGGTAAACTGGGTCTCACCCCGTTTAAAAGACAGCAGCTTGGGGCCAAACCCGATGGCGAACTCCCGTACCAAAATGCCGGCACGCTTCGCAAAGAAGTAATGTCCCCATTCATGCACCGTAACGATGACGAAAAACATGAGCACCGTCAAAAATATGATTTTCAGCAATTCCAAGCGTAAGCATCCCCCTTCTGGCCACGGATCGTCCAACGTTACTTTAGATTAATATATTCTCCGATCAGGCACAAGAGAATACCGCCGCCTACAGCTTTTGATCACGAGGTTCTTCTAATGGTGCGAAAGCCTCACCGCGATTAAAGCGTCTCAGCAAGGGCTCTTGCCCAACGATCCGCTTCGCGAATCGTTTCCAGATCCGGATGGGACTGTACCTCATGTTTGGCTAACGCCGTTTCAATAATCGCCTCGATCTGCAAGAAAGGAATCTCCCCCTTCAAAAAGCGGGCGACTGCCGCTTCATTCGCGGCATTGTAAACGCTGGTTGCCGTACCTCCTATTTTACCACACTCATAGGCAAGTCTTAAACAAGGGAACCGCTCGAAGTCCATCTCCCGAAAATGCAGCTTCCCGATCTCGGCCAACGACAACCGTTTCGCCGCCGATGGCCAGCGATGCGGATAGGTCAGCGCATATTGGATCGGCACGCGCATGTCCGGTGTCCCTAACTGGGCGATCACGCTGCCGTCACGATATTCAACGAAGGAGTGGATGATGCTTTCCGGGTGCAGTAAGACCCCGATTTGCTCAAAGGGAAGCCCAAACAACCAGTGCGCTTCGATGACTTCCAATCCTTTGTTGACCATCGTGGCCGAATCGATGGTGATTTTAGCGCCCATCGACCAGTTGGGATGCTTTAAGGCATCCTCCACCGTAACCTCCCGCAGCTGCTCTCGCGTCAGATCCCGGAACGAACCGCCGGAAGCGGTCAACGTAATTTGACGAACCTCTTGCTTGTACTCACCGTTTAGGCATTGGAAAATGGCTGAGTGCTCGCTGTCAACCGGTAGCAGCGCGACCCCTTTGCGCTGTGCCAGCTCTGTGACTAGGTGCCCCGCTGTAACGAGGGTTTCCTTGTTCGCCAGTGCAATATGTTTGCCTTCCTCAATGGCCGCGAGTGTCGCGGGCAACCCTGCACTGCCAACAATGGCCGTCACAACCGTATCGGCATCAGTTCCCGCCGCCACTTCGACTAAGCCTTGCTCGCCATAGTAGAGCTCCACGCCTTCCGGCAGCTCTGGACGAATTCGATCAGCCAATTCTTTGGTAGCAACGGAGGCTTTACGAGGCCGAAACTCATGGACTTGTTCAGCAAACAATTTAAGATTGCTGCCCGCCGCCAATCCTTCCAGTCGGAACTCCCCGGGATAAGCCCGGATGACATCCAGTGTTTGCGTGCCGATGGAACCGGTCGAGCCAATCAACGCGATTTTCTTCATTGTTGCACCTACCTACCTTTTAACGGACCGTAGGGCCGTTATTCATCAATTTCCCGATCATTTCCCGCTGTAGCTAAGATGAACGTAAACAAAAGACAGCCCTCCAAATTGCTACATCTCGTAGGTTAAAATGGATAGTGTAGTATAAACCAAACCATTTCAGAGCTACATAGCAAAGGAGAGCTGATACTATGCAGTCTATCC
>NZ_JAWDJI010000096.1:0-20673 GCF_032465655.1 Paenibacillus sp. 3LSP
CTACCGGGACCGCGCGGATTCCGCGGCGGCGCATCAGCTCCAGCGCCTCCGGAGCGGCCGGCGTCTCGACGAGCACCGTGCCGCCTCCCGGCACCAACACCCGCAGCAGCAGGTCAAGCGCCCCATCGGCGCTTTCAGCCAGCAACCATTGCTGCGGGTCCGTGCGGATGCGTTCGGCCTCTTCATAGGCCTCAGCCAACCATTCCAGCAAGGCGCCAGCATCGCGGCGCCCCGCCTTCGATCCGCTTTGTCCTTGGTCGTCCGCAGCGGAGATCCCTTCCAGCCGCACGCCGCCCCCGTTCCCATGCAGCCCTGCTAATGAAATGAGGCGGCCCCCCCGCACCCCATCCTCGATTTCCTGGGCAAAGACCGGCGGCAGCCGACGTTTTAGCATTTCCAAGCCCGTGTCCACAAGAACACCCCGTTTCCATTTCACTTGTATCTGCAATTGTACTGCAGGACAAATTTCCCAGACAACAGCAGCCAAACCCTGCGTCGTGCTTGATTTTGGCGAAGAATTGGCAAATCTATCATTTTTGCGAACCTCGTGTCGACATGATAGAATGAAAGCTGCGCAAAACGTACGAAACTATGTTTAGAGGTGAATCTCCATGCCTTACTCTACGGAATCTGCAACCGTCACCGAAACGAGTCGCAGCAGGAGAACACGGCGGCCTTCCGTAGCCCTGATTATTCTGATCTGGATCCTGCTGATCGGTGCCGGTGTCACTGCGGCCTATATGTATAGCAACCATTTGAAGCAATCGATGATTGACCAGCTGGACGCCAAATGGCAAAGCGAAGCCGAGCTCATGAAAGCCGATTATACTGCCCAGCTCACCGCTTTGTCCGAGGAAGTTCAGGAATTGCAAAACAAAGTGCAAGCGTTCAACGAATTGCTTGAATTCACCAAGGACAATACCAGCGAAAAAACGGATAACAGCAACAAATTGTTCTCGCAATTAAGCGAGGTCAAGGAACAGTTGGCCGCACTACAGAAAAAGATGGATCTGCTGAAATGATCACACCAGTTAAACAAATCAACCGTTTTTTTCTGCTGGCTACTGGACCTTTGATCGGACTCTTGATTGCTCTCTTCGTCAGCGGGGCCGCGATTCAATGGAACCGGTCACCGCACCCCATCACGCCCGAAGCGGACGTCTTCCAAACCACCGCCTCCATCGCGGAAGGATTAACGAAAGCGGAGAAAGACGCCAAGACGACCATTTCCTCCATCCGAAAGACGGCCGAGCTCTACCAGAAGACTACCCAAACCATGAGCGACATCGTCAAAAATGCCAAGACGGTATCCGCCAAACCCGAATCCATCTACGATCGGCGGATCACCTCCAAGTTAGGGGTACCATTTGAGACGATCCAAAGCGACCGGATTCGCATCGAGCTCTACAAAGTGAACCCCGGCACGTACCGCGGGTATGCGATGAAGATTCGACTCAAGTCACCGGATGCCATGAAAATGACGCTGGGCAAAGATCGGCTGGGCGGGGCGGAAACGACGAAGCAAGCAGTGCAGCGCTACGGGGCGGTTGCCGGCATTAACGCCGGCGGATTTGCCGATTCCCGCGGGCAACGCTACCCCTTGAGCACTACGGTCCTCAACGGGCAATACGTGAACGGCTTTGAGCCTTCTTATAAGGATTTATTTTTCGTTGGACTAAATCAGTCGGGGCAATTGATCGGCGGCAAATTTAAGAACAAGGAGAGCCTGGACAAGCTGCAACCAAAGTTCGGCGCTTCCTTTGTCCCCATCCTGCTGCAAAATGGAGTTAAGCTCCCGATCCCGGATAAGTGGAAGACCTCCCCGCTGCGGGCGCCGCGTACGGTGATCGGAAATTACAAGGATGATCAACTGCTGGTGCTGGTCGTCGACGGCGATAATGAAAAGGGCCGTTCCGGCGCAACGCTGGAAGAATTGCAAAACAAACTGGCGAACCTGGGCGTACAGGACGCCTACAACCTGGACGGCGGAGGCTCCTCCTCCCTGGTTGTCAATGGCCGGGTGATCAACCACCCGTCCGACGGCGCACTTCGGCCTGTGCCCACGCATTTCTTGTTTTTTAAATGAGCCGCTACCAACGTCTTCTTCCACAAGCAACTTGTCTATGAAATCCATCACATTTTGATTTATTTTTGGACGATTGCCGGGTATAATAGGGGAAGGAGTACAACGTGGAGGTGTTCGGCTTGTCATTCTCTTTAACGTTCTGGATTATTGCACTCGTTTTGGCGATGTTTTTGTGCGGGATTTTGACTGCAGCCTATAACGACGATAAAACCAAAGGCCTTTAAGATGTAACTCAAAAGGGCGACTTCCCATCACGAAGTTTTTTTCAAATGCAGAAGGCTCGGCTTCGAATCTTGGATTCAGCCGGGCCTTCCGTTGTTTTCAAATCGTCTCATCTTGCTCCGACGTCCCTATGCTAACGGACCTCAGAGACCTTATTACTCCCTTCTGCGAACATTTCGATTTCTAACGGACTGAGGAGACCTTATTTTGCAGAAAAGTCCCGCCATCCCTGCTCAGACAGGCGAATAAGGTCATTAGGGTCCGTTACAACGGGAAATAACCGGGAAATCGCCAAATAAGGTCTCTACGGTCCGTTAGGATCCACGTTAGGGTCCACGTCAGGAACCACGGCAGGAACCACGGCAGGATCCAACGTGTTAGGATCCACGTTACAGTCCACATTAGAGTCCAAGTTCAGTTCCACGTCAGGATCTACGTTAGAACCCACGGCAGGACCCAACGTGCTAGTGTCCACGTCAGAATCCTCGCCAGGATCCGCACGAAGATCCACGTTAGTCCTCCCAAAGAGTGCCAACAACATCACTATTCCGTTAGGAGCCTAGGGCCCAATTGAATATCAAAACCGCCCCCATACGAGCAACTTCGACAAAATAAATAAGCTTCCCGCACAGGAAGCTCATTTAGGCTTACGCTCTAAGGCCGATAAACCCATCAAATGTCCTGGATCGAGACTAGGACAGTTGGCTCATTTCGACCAGGCATTGATTGCAGATGGACCGCTCTTTGAAGTCACTAACGTGTTCCATCGATCCGCAGAATACACATTTCGGCCGGTAACGCTCCAAAATGATGTGATCCCCTTGAACCAAAATCTCGACGGGATCTCCCTCGTTCATTTGATATCTCTTGCGAAGTGACTTAGGCAACACGATTCTCCCGAGTTGATCCACTTTACGGACCACACCAGCAGGTTTCATAAAATTGTACACCTCTCCTGAAAAATTAGTTATGTAAAAATAGAACCAAATACCTAATCTATTATATTTCGCTATTTTTTTCGGGATTCCTGCTAAAGTTCCATGTTTTTAATTTTTTTCCGGCTTGCCTGCAACGATCTTTTCTATGAGTACTTCACCGATGACTGGCTGCACCGCCCCATTCCCCGTGTAGTCGATGGCAGTTAAGCTGAGGGAGATCGATCGACGTTCAGCCGTCCTCCCTGCAACTTTGCCTAGATTCATCCCCTATTTTCTATCCTACACCGATTTGCATGTCAGCGAAGGTTGATTCTTCCCGCATCAGCCTTCTTCCCCATCACCCCAAGGGTTCAGGAGCCAAGCAACCGCCGGCTCCACGCCCTCATCAAAGGCTCCATCCCCGAATCGGAATTACTGCATCCCGGGGAAATCCAGCTGGCGTAGCGCTTCATACACAATAATTGCCGCCGAGTTAGACAAGTTCAACGAACGGACCTTGTCGGTCATGGGCATACGCATCGTCGTGTCGGGATGGGCTTCCAAAATCTCCGGCGGCAAGCCCTTCGTCTCTTTACCGAACACAAAGAAATCCCCATCCTGGAACTTGAAATCCGTATAACGCTTCTTAGCTTTGGTCGTAGCGAAGAAAAAGCGGCTTCCCGCATATTTCTCCTCCACTTCCTGAAACGAATCGTGGTATTCAATATGCACCGCATACCAATAGTCCAAGCCTGCCCGCTTCAGCGTCGCATCGTCTGTGCGGAATCCAAGCGGACGTACCAGATGCAGATGTATGCCCGTAGCCGCACACGTTCTCGCGATATTTCCTGTATTGGCCGGAATTTCCGGCTCCACCAGCACAATATGTAACGCCATGATGATCGAACTCCTCGTCATTAAAAAATAAACCCGGCCGCGTCATAAACCGGACTTGATCATTATATCAAATTTTGACTCTAAAAAACCCCAACTCGCCTGCATGCAGACAAGTCGGGGGTACTTAGGATCAGCAGAGGGCATCTGACGGAAACCCTGCTGCGAACTTTATCCGTGCGTTTTTTGGAAGTGTTCCATGAATTCGACCAGAGCTTGAATGCTGGCTTTTGGAACGGCGTTATAAATCGAAGCGCGCAGGCCGCCGACACTGCGATGGCCTTTCAACCCCACGAAGCCTTCCTTCTCCGATTCCTTCACGAACAGCTTCTCCAGCTCATCGTTCGCCAGGCGGAAGGTCACGTTCATGATCGAACGGCTCTCCGGCCGGACACAACCACGGTAGAAACCGCCGCTGGCATCAATCGCTTGATACAGAGAATCAGCCTTGTCCCGGTTCTTCTTCTCGATTCCCTCAAGCGAACCTTGCTCTTCAATCCACTTCAGCACTTCGTTCACCATATAAATCGAGAAGGATGGAGGAGTGTTGTACAGCGAGTTATTCTCAGCATGCGTATCGTAACGGAACATCGTTGGCAGATGCTTTGGAGACTCCCGCAGCAGTTCTTCGCGAGCGATCACCACCGTTACGCCAGATGGTCCCAGGTTCTTCTGCGCTCCGGCATACACCATGCCAAATTGAGTTAAATCAAAAGGACGGCACAAAATATCGCTGGACATATCGGCAATCAACGGAACGCTGCCGGTGTCCGGGAACTCGCGGTATTGCGTACCTTCGATCGTTTCGTTAGAGGTGACATGCAAATACGCGGTGTTCTCCGGCAGATTCAGGTTGCTGAGGTCCGGAAGGGACATGTACTTATCTTCCTCCGAGGATGCTGCAACAAACGTTTCGCCGATGAGCTTGGCTTCCTTAATCGCTTTGTTCGCCCAGCTGCCCGATTTTACATAACCGGCCTTCTTGCCTTCTGTAAGCAGGTTCATCGGGAGCATGGCGAATTGGGTGGAAGCCCCGCCTTGCAGGAACAGCACCTGGTAACCGGACGGTTGGCCGAACAGCTTCAGCAACCGTTCAGCTGCCTCATTATGAACCGACTCATAGACGGCTCCCCGGTGGGACATCTCCATAATCGACATGCCTGTCCCACGGAAATCAACGAACTCGGCCTGGGCCCGTTCCAAGACCTCCAGCGGCAATGCGGCTGGGCCCGCATTAAAGTTATAAGCTCTGTTACTCATTTCTCCCATCCTTCCCCTTTACAATCGATGTCTGGTTTCGAATATAATTATCGATTATCATAGCAACTATTCGATCTCCCAGCAACCCGTTATTTCGCAAAAATTCACTATTTTGCAGAATTGACACATTAACGCTTCATCAAGGGAAAGAGATGAACGTTTTATGATTCTCTTTGTTCATGGGTCATGTGAACTATACGAAGATCAATCATTTATCAAATACTGCTAAACTCGTAATTCCGCGTCCAGCTTTGTCGTTCTCCCGGTGGCACATGGACCGCAACGAACATTTCCGGGGAAATGACATGACCATGCCCCCAAACGGCGGCTGATCTTAACGGAAGCTTGCTTCGCTCACGCACAGTCAGTCCGCTGGGCCGATGCTTGAGCTCCCATAGCCAAGGGGTTTCACGTCCGTCGAAGGGAGTCATCCGGAAATAGAAGTCCTTCTCTGGACGACGTTCCCAGCTCACTTGATCCCCCTCAAACACTATGCCCTCTAGCGTCGATGGATCATCGCTCCAGATCTCCGGAGCAAACGGCAGTTTCAGCACGTAATCCGGACCTACCACATACCCATCCATACCAAGAAAGTTATGGCTGTATTCATCGGTCGTAATTACCCGGCTTCCGGTATTCTCCAGTGTGTAGGTCACAGACAGGAGATTATCGGAAATCTCGATGTTTTTTTGCATACGTACTGCGTATCCCCGGCATTCCGCAGGCTCGGTCGTAAAACAAATCTGCTGCTCGCCCCTTTGCTCCACCTGAGTCTCAAACCGTTGGCAGGCGTAATCCCTATAAAACAGGTACTCCGCTTCATCCGGCCGTGTGAGCAAGCCTACACCCAGCTTGGGGAACTGCTCCCCCACCCGGGTGTCTTCATATCCGATCGCTTCCTTAATGCCAAATTCGCTGCAAATTCCAATGCCTCCCGTACCGGTTCCAGGCGTCAAGCTTTCCGGCACACAGAATTGATGTTGTCCATCCAGCTTAACGCCTGTGATGATTCCGGTCCCGTCGAACCTGGTGCCTTGGTACGCTTCTCCGAGCTCGGCAATTTCAACGAGCAATCGGTCGTTTTTTAAATAATAAGCCATGGATTCCCTTCCTATCTATTACGCAGTTAGCGTTATTTCTATCCGGTGAACAGCTCCTTTCGGCAGCGCTTCGATCACATGACGCGGAATAAGGCAGCCCCCTTCACGAGAACTGGAATCCAGTGTTACGCCATTGAGGGCAACCTGACCAATTCGATAGTCCCCGTATTCGGCACGCTGCAGGTTACGGTAAACAATCTGCAACTGACGTCCGGCGAAACTGGTAATCACGGACGCTTCTCCCGCTGCATCAAATTGCTCTGCCGTCAGCTTCGGTTCCAGACGCAGATCGCCGTAATCGCCTTTGACCCCGTATACTTCCGTCAGCAGCGTCAACAGCAGCCAGCTGGCCGATCCCGTTAAATAAGTATACATGCCCCGGCCCCGTTCGTTAATATATTCCGGAATCCCGGGATACATCCGGCTGCGTTCAAAATCCGCGGACAAGTGGTAAACGGAATCCAGTACTTGCTTGCCAGCCTGGACAAACCCGCGCTTATATAGCGCATTAGCGTACATCACCGTCATGTGGCTGAACATCGCCCCGTTTTCTTTATGGCCAAAAGCAAACCCAAAC
Organism: Paenibacillus sp. 3LSP; assembly: GCF_032465655.1. Taxonomy (NCBI): domain Bacteria; kingdom Bacillati; phylum Bacillota; class Bacilli; order Caryophanales; family Paenibacillaceae; genus Paenibacillus; species Paenibacillus sp. 3LSP. The sequence goes on from NZ_JAWDJI010000096.1 coordinate 7,057, forward strand.
GCCCGCCCCAAATTCTGCTGAATTTCACCAAACCGCGAATTTAGCCGGTAACCGATGCGTTCATCCTTGAGATAATGATCCACCGCTGCTGTGATTTTGCCAACTTGCTCCTCGGTCGCAATACCGCCCATAATTGTAAACACTTGTCCGGTTAACGTCATGCGCACCCCGTTGGGATGGTCTCCTTCCACCCGTACAGCATCGTTGTTGTAATATCCGTTAAACCACTCAAACCCTTCCGCACTGCGAATCCATTCCTGGTTCCGTAAATGTTCAAACGCCCAATCCGCTTTCCGCCGAAGATCCTCTGCCACTTGCTGTAGGCTGAACTTCCGCTTCCGCCCGCTAACGCCAGGCACAACAGAATCAAAATAACGTTCCAGCAGCTCCTGCTTCGCCGAAATACTGTCATAGTTCACCGGCGTTCCCAGGCTATCCAGCAGCACGGCGATTTCTTCGGCAATCTCAATCGTGTCCGTTCCTCCCGGCGCTTGCGCTAATCGAGGAATTAACTCGGAGAGCTCCAACAAATTGCTGGCATAAAATGCCGTAAATGCGACGCTTTCTCCACGTCCCGGCGCCATATCTAATCCGTCGTTCCAGTCTGCGCCTTCCAGCTTCATATTGCCATTTTCGCCTACGTTAAAGAACGGCACAATGTTTTGCAGCAGGATATGCTCCAAAATGCTTCCTTCATAAGTCCGCCCATCCTGAGTCAAGAGCTTGTTCCCCTGCTCCGGCGTCCAGGCCAGATCCCGTTCCTTACAGCGTTTAGTGAAAATATCGCGGAAGTACGTCTGCGGCTTCAGCAAAAAGCCAAGGTCCCCGCTTTGATGAATATACAAGAGCGTCGTTAACAGCGGCCAAGCCCCATGGTCCATCCATACCCGTGGAATATTGTTACGGTCAGCGATAAATTCGCCCGGCTTCGCGCCGATAATCGTTGCATTACTGCCGTCGATCCGCACGCCGGCGTAGTTGTTATACAATAAATGCCCCACCTCATTCGGCTCCATCACCAGCAAAGCCAGACAGTCCTGCCATAGATCACGCCAGCCGCGTCCGCCGCGTCCATAATCATGATATGGGAGAAATGAGTTTCCATATAAACGGCGCAAAATCGGCTGTAGTGTCACCCATTTCAGCCAGAGATCATGTTGTTTATCCCCGGAATGAAAAGCAAGCGTATCGAGCTTCCCCAGCCAATAAGCTTCGTTCTCCTCCAGCAGTTCATCAAATCGCGCCTCAGACAAATAGGCAGCTGCCATGCGTTTCGTATCAATTCGGTCATCAGCGATCATCATGGCTACGACATAGGCCACCGATTCCCCCGGTGCTAGCTGGGTCGTAGCGAACCTGAGCGCGCCAACCGCCTCATATCCCTCGATCTCTGCGCCTGCTTCAACATCTGGCTGGCGATGGTCAACCACCGCCTGCGGCCAGTCTAAAGCCCCGCCCTCACCGATGAAGTCCTCGGTCACCGGGAAGAATCCAATCGGAGGGGTACCGTCCTGCGTAGCTCCAAAGACGCCGTAGGCCGTTTTGTTCACACGATGCCCGCGCTCATCGAACGACAGCGCCGGTTGAACCTCTACGCCGTAAGCGGAGGTATAGATCCGGTGGAGCAATGAGGTCACATGCCGGTGATCCCGCAGATCGTCAGCAGAACGCGCATACAGCGGAATCGCAGCAGTTGGGGTGATGGCGAGCTCCTGATCCCCGGTATTGGTCAGCCGAACTTTCATTAGCTCGATTTTATCGTCCGTCACAGGAACGAAGCTGGTGATTTCAGCTCTTAAATTTAGACGATTGCTTTCCCGGGTGATTTTATGCCATAGGAACCCGGCTTCCAGCGACGTGTTCTCTTTCTCCTCTGAAAATAACGCCGCATTTTGACGCGCGGAATTTCCCGTTACAGACCAAGCCCCATAACCATCAACATAGATCCAAAAGTTCCGAGCCGCTTTGGAGTTATGTAAGCTCTCCACCGAGATCGGTTCCAGCAGGAATGAATTATGTCCGGTTGTCGCTTGCCCATGCAAATTGGGAGATACCGAGGACATCATCCCCGCTTCATTCACCAAAGGAAAATACAAATAACTGCTTAACTCAGGCTGCTCAAGCCGAAACACCCCCTCTTTCCCCTCAAATCTCCAGCCGCTTGTCGCCATTTCCCTCATCCCTTTCGTTGAATTCAAAAAAACCAATTTCAAAAAGGGTCGAAACCGGTTTCGAATATCTTCATTATCTGATCTATCTCTCGGTTTGTAAAGGGTTTCAAGTCGCAAAAAAATAAAACCTCCCCATCCGTTTGAATGGGGAGGTTGTTTGTATGATAGCTTTATTCGACTTACAGATCGTAATAAAGACCAAATTCGTAAGGATGTACACGAACTGCAACGGCTCTCGCTTCAGCGCGTTTCATTTCTACGAAGTTGTCGATGAACGCTTTCGTGAAGACCCCGCCTTGAGTCAAGAACTCATAGTCGTTTTCCAAAGCGTTCAGCGCTTCGTCCAGGGAACCTGGAACGCTGCGGATCGTTGCTTTCTCTTCATCCGACAGCTCGTAGATGTTCTTGTCGAACGGTCCATAGCCCAGTTTCACCGGATCGATTTTGTTCTTGATCCCGTCGAGACCAGCCATCAGCATAGCGGAGAAGGCCAGGTATGGGTTCGCCGTGGAGTCTGGCGTACGGAATTCGATACGGCAGCCTTTTGGCGTTACGGCAGCAACCGGAATCCGGATCGCAGCCGAACGGTTCCCCTTCGAAAATACCAGGTTTACTGGAGCTTCGAAGCCAGGTACCAAGCGTTTAAACGAGTTCGTGCTTGGGTTCGTGAAGGCGATGATCGCCGGCGCATGGTAGAGGATCCCGCCGATGTAGTGCAGAGCAGTTTCACTCAAGTTGGCATAAGCGCCTTTTTCATAGAACAGAGGAGTATCGCCATTAAAGATCGATTGGTGAACGTGCATCCCGCTGCCGTTATCGCCAAAGAGCGGCTTCGGCATAAACGTTGCCGTTTTACCAAATTGAGCAGCCGTGTTATGCACGATATATTTGTAGACCATCAGGTTATCTGCCGTTTTCAACAGCGTGTCGAAACGGAAGTTAATTTCCGCTTGACCGGAAGTTGCTACTTCGTGGTGGTGACGTTCTACTTGAATGCCCGCTTCTTCAAGCAAACGGCACATTTCGCTGCGGATGTCTTGTTGCTTGTCGGTTGGTGCAACCGGTACATAACCGCCTTTAACCGGCACTTTATAACCCAGGTTGCCGCCTTCTTCCGTACGGCCCGTGTTCCAAATCGCTTCCTCGGAATCTACCGAGTAGAACGTTTTGTTCATGCTGCTCTCATAGCGAACATCGTCAAAGATAAAGAACTCGGATTCTGGAGCAAAAAATGCTGCGGTACCAACGCCGCTTTGCTTCAGGTACTCTTCTGCGCGAACTGCTACGCTGCGCGGGTCGCGCTCATAACGGTCGCCGTCCGGCGTATAGATATCGCAAAATACGTTCAACGTCGGATGTGCGGTAAAAGGATCAACAAATACAGAACCATGGTCTGGCATCATAACCATATCGGATTCTTCGATACCGCGGAAGCCAGGGATCGAGGAGCCGTCGAATGCAACGCCGTTTACGAAGGTTTCCTCAGTTACTTGGCTCGCAGGAAGTGTAATGTGATGTTGACGTCCCGACAGATCAACAAATCGGAAATCTACCCACTCGATTTGCTTTTCCTTGATTGTTTTTAAAACGATCTCTGCTGACATAATCTTTCCTCCCCAAATCACGAACATTAAATCTTATTTTTGCGTTTAACGTTCATCCTTTATTATGATTATGTCGTCATTATAGGACTATGGGGGTGAAGTCGTCAATAGTTATGTAAGGTATTTTTACACGCAAAATAAGGTATTATTACGCATAGTACAAAATAATAGACAAATAGTATAAAAGCCCACTCACCGCATGGGGAATGGGCTTTCGGATTTTATGAAATCTGTGAAAGCGCTGCACATGTTGGCCTATCTTACACGCGAAGTGCAGCTTTTGGGGTATCAAAACGTTTACCTACCAATGGCGCCAATTTCTCCAAATCTTGAAGTAACGCAGCGAACTGGTCCGGGAACAAAGACTGTACGCCGTCACCGGTCATCGAGTTGTCCGGATCGGTGTGCATTTCGATAATCAGACCGTCTGCGCCGGCAGCTACGGAGGCTTTCGTCATCGGTTCCACCAGCTCACGGCGGCCCGTACCATGGCTCGGGTCAGAGATCACCGGTAAATGGCTCAGGTTCTGCAGCACTGGAATTGCCGACAGATCCAGCGTATTACGAGTGTACGTTTCGAACGTACGGATCCCGCGTTCGCATAACATAACGTTCGGATTCCCGCCCGCCAAAATGTACTCGGCTGCGTTCAGGAACTCATCATAAGTCGCACTGAAGCCGCGTTTCAATAACACCGGCTTGTTGATCGTCCCCAGCTTGCGCAGCAGATCGAAGTTCTGCATGTTGCGCGTACCGACCTGCAGAATATCAGCATACTCCGCGCACACGTCCACATATTCCGGCGTCATGACTTCCGTAATGGTCAACAGACCATGCTTCTTGCCTGCCTCCGCCATCATTATGAGGCCTTCCACACCGATGCCCTGGAAGCTGTAAGGACCTGTACGCGGCTTAAATGCACCGCCCCGCAGCACCTGACCGCCGGCTGCTTTCACGAGACGCGCGATCTCATCGATTTGTTCCGGCGATTCTACGGCACAAGGACCGCCCATCACAACCAGCTCGTCACCGCCAATCTTAACGTCACCGATCGAAATGACCGTATTTTCAGGATGGAAGTCCCGGCTGGCCAGCTTGTAAGATTTCGAAATTTTGATGACATTCTCAACGTCCTTCATTTGGCGAAGATGCTCAGCCAGCTTTGGTTCAATCGTACCGATCAATCCGATAACAGTCCGATCTTTCCCACGTGATACATGGGTCTGCAGGCCTTCCTTCTCGATAACAGCGATAATCTCCTGAACGCGCTCCTCAGGGGTTTGGTTTGAAGTAATAACGATCAATTCGATCCCATCCTTTCTTCTATTAGGCGATGCGTGTACGAGCTAAAAACAAATATACGAATGCACAATCACTGTTTTGCTTGAACGCTTGTGTGCTTTTAAGCTTTTAACCACTAAAGTAACTATAGCCGAATTCATCTCTCCCGTCAACCCTAATCGCTGTAGGTAAATGCGGAATAAGCCGACCTTTCTTCTTACACAAATTCATCCCTGCCCCTTATCAAAAGGGATAATGCTGAAAAAGAGGGCGCCTAGCCCCTCCCACGGACAAAAACAAAAAGACCGGAGAACCCTTCTCCGGTCTTACGTGAGATTGCTTATCTTCCAACGAACTCCTGTGCCCAATACCCATTGTAATAGCCAACCCCAATCAGGTTGTAGTTCGCGTTCAGAATATTTGCACGGTGTCCTTCACTGTTCATCCAAGCGTTGACGACTTCAGCCGGCGTTTTTTGCCCCATGGCAATGTTCTCGCCTGCATAGCCGAATGGAATGCCAAACTTCTTCATCATGTCAAACGGGGAGCCGTACGTTGGAGACGTATGACTAAAGTAGTTGTTATCGCTCATATCCTTCGCTTTCGCCAATGCCATCTTGTTCAGCTCGGCATCACCGGTGAGCGGTTTCAGGCCTTGCTTTGCACGCTCTTGGTTTACCAGTTGGATCACTTCCGTTGCAAATTGCGACTTGTCAGTTACCGCACCTTGCGTATTACCGGTAGTGCCCTGCGTAGTACCTTGTGTTGTACCTTGTGTCGCACCTTGCTTCGTTCCAGTTGGCGTCTGGCCGCCTGTAGTGCCTTGGTTACCGCTTTGGACCGGCTTCGTTGGATAATATTGATACCAAGGAATGGTGAAGTAGTTCGTCCAAGTATTTGCATTCGTGCCGTACGTAGTATATACCTTATAGGTCGTATAGGTTTTCGTCGTAATTGTATTCGAGGCCGCCGAGGCCGATGCTGGTACAATGATTGCTGCTGCCAACATTGCAGTAAGTCCACCTGTTACCAAACGCTTCAGTCGATTCGATTTCATTCGGTCATCTCCTTCGTTGTAGTGAATCTCTTAGTTACATTTTTGTAACCTTTCTACAACGAGTATAACATGAATCGACTTCTATTGAACCCCATAAATGTTGGTAAATGCATGAAAACCGCGATGGGACGCGGTTTTCAGCTCTATGAATCTATTGTTTATTCACCTTTGTTTCGTGCTCCGACCTTCACAGGAGGTAACAATTTCGCTAGATTTACCGTACGAACGATCTCCCAAGTTGACGGGTCTTCCGGATCATATTGCTCCAGATACTGAATGACTTCCTTCGTAATTGGCGTTGGCGTCGATGCCCCCGAGGTGACCGCTACTTTGCGGACCCCTTCCAGCCATTCACGCTTCAGCTCTGTAATGTCCGCGATGCGGTACGCCTTCACTCCGGCAATCTCTTCAGCCACTTGAGCGAGGCGGTTGGAGTTGTTGCTCCGCGGATCGCCGACCACGATCACGAGGTCAGCCTGACCCGCCTGTTCCGCAACTGCCTGCTGTCGCAATTGGGTCGCAAGACAGATTTCATTGTGCACCTCAGCGCTCGGATATTTCTCCAGCAATTTTTTCATAACATGCTTAATATCCCACTGGCTCATCGTCGTTTGGTTGGTGATGACGATTTTGTCAGCGGTGAGATGAAGCTGATCGATCTCTTCTTCCTTCTCGATCAGGTGGACCTTGCCTGGAGCTACTCCTATCGCACCTTCCGGTTCAGGATGTCCTTTCTTGCCGATGTAGATGACTTCATATCCGTCGGCAACCTTCTCCTCAATTAATACATGGGTCTTCGTGACGTCAGGGCAAGTGGCATCCACTGTGGTGAGCCCTTTCTCCCGGGCCAGCTTGCGAACCTCTGGAGACACCCCATGGGCAGTAAAAATCACCGTCCCGCTCTCAACCTTATTCAAAATCTCCAGACGGTTCGGACCGTCCAACGTAATAATTCCCTCGTCCTCGAAGGAGTTCGTGACATGGCTGTTGTGCACAATCATGCCAAGTATATAAATCGGTCGCGGCAGATCCAGGTTCTGCGCTGCCTGACGAGCCAGAACCATCGCATCGACAACGCCGTAGCAATAACCGCGCGGTGTAATTTTAATGACTTCCATCCTTTATCCCTACTTTCTAATCCCCCAGATTCCTGACGGAGGGGAGCCACTCTATTATAAACTATTCCGGCAGAGCATTAAAGACAATAGGGAGCCAGATGATAAAGGTCGTCCCTTCACCTCGTTTGGTCAACACTTCCACCGAGCCTTCATGCTCGTCGATGATCCACTTGGCAATCGACAAGCCCAATCCAGTCCCTTGTATCATCCCGCGAGACGGATCCGCCCGATAAAAGCGTTCAAAAATATGCGGTACCTCGCTGCGATCCATTCCGATGCCCGTATCCGCAATGCGGATGCCAATCTGTCCCCCAGATCGAATCGCATCGATCGTGACGCTGCCCTGCTCGGTATATTTAAATGCATTTTCAATAAAAATAAACAGCATCTGCTGCAAATAATCCTTGCTGCCATTTACCGTCACGCCGTCCAGCGCTTGCAGATCTCCCTGGACCCACTCCGCTTTCCTTGGCAAAAATTGTGCCCGGCGGACCACTTCCTCCACGACCGGAGCCAGCTGGATGTGTTCCTTCGTTAACGTCTGCCCTGCATCGGCCCGGGCCAGTGACAACAAGTCGTTCACCAAACGGCTCATCCGCTCGGACTCTGCGGCGATGTCGTCCACCGCCTCCAATGAGAAGCTGCGTACCCGCTCTTCTTCACTTGGGCCACGCTGCTCCATATCCTGGGACCACATCCGTTTTAATAAATCCACATTGCCGCGTATCGTCGTCAGCGGCGTCCGCAGTTCGTGGGAAGCATCTGAGACGAATCGGCGCTGAGCCGAATAAGCTTCATCCAACTCCCTATAGAAGCCTTCGGTTCGGGCCAGCATGTTGTTCACGGTGCCGATCAGTTGGCCAATTTCATCATTTGGCCCCTCGTAGTCAATTCTGACGCTCAAGTCATTCCCGGTCTGAATACCGTTGGCCGCCTCAATGACCTTACCAATAGGTGCCATCGATTTGCGCGCCAGAAAATACCCCAGCGAACTGGCCGCGAGAATCGTAACGATGGAACCAAATAGCAGCACGGTACTCATCCGGCCCATCAGCTTGTCTTCAGCGCCCGTATAAGCGGCTAACTGAATTAAGCCAATCAACTGGTTATCCAAGGTGATCGGGAGCTGATACAGCAAGAAGGAATGATTGTACAACTGCACTCGTTTAAAGCCCGCAATTTTGCTCACCGAATCCCCGGCGGGAACCGGAAACTTCATGTTCCAATTCAGCAAGTTTTGCGAATATCGCGTGTGACCGTCCGTATAATTGTGGATCTGCACAAACAGTTGGGCGTCCTCCAACCGATTCGCCTGCATCGGATCCAAATACAAGTCAAGCCCCTGGGTGATGCTGTAGCTTTGGGAGTTCTTAATCCGATTGGCCTGATCCTCCAACCGGTTTCTCACTTCCTGATACGTATTGTATCTAACCAGTCCATAGATCGAAGCGCTGAACAGGATCAACGTGACGGCCAAAATTCCGGTATACCATGCAGTTAGCCGCAGCCGGATCGACATACTTAAGCCTCTCCTCTCAGGATGTAACCGGCCCCGCGGATCGTTTGAATGACGCGCTTGCCGCCGTGCTCCTCCGTCTTCTGACGGAGCATGGCAATATAGACCTCCAGCACATTCGACTCCCCGCTGTAGTCGTACCCCCAAATTTTATCCATAATTAAATCTCGGGTGAGCAGACGTTTCGGATTTTGCATGAACAGATGGAGCAGCTCGAATTCCTTCGCCGTCAGCTCTAGCCGTTGACCAGCCCGTGTCACCTCCCGGGAATCCAGGTCCATGATGATGTCCTCAAAGATCAAACGCTGGCTGCCGGACCCGACGCCCGTGTCCTTCCGTCGGAGCAATGCCCGAACCCGAGCCAGCAGCTCCTCCAGCGCAAACGGTTTGACGAGATAATCGTCGGCCCCGATATCCAGGCCTTTTACCCGGTTCTCGACCTCATCCTTGGCGGTTAACATCAGCACCGGCACAGTACTTCCGCCCTCGCGCAGCCGACGGCAGACCTCGAATCCATCTACCTTGGGCATCATCACGTCCAAAATAATCAAATCCGGGTCGGCGCTCAGCATCATGGACAGTCCTTCCGCTCCGTTCTGAGCTGTATACACGTCATAGCCTTCAAATGCGAGGCCGCGCCGCAGCATCGACGTAATTTTCTCATCATCATCTATGACCAAAATCGCCGATCTCACGAGCTATCTCTCCTTTGCCTTCCGCTTGCCTTGCAGCAAGCTCTACTCTCTCCATTGTACCAAATCGAACGGCTAACCCGCATCTGGAAGCCAAAAAGGCGGCAGGCTGCTCCTGCCGCCTCTACCGCCTTGGCTGCTTCCTGTGCGAATTAGTTTACGTTGGTAAACTCGTTCTTATCGCCAATCGTAACCTCAAGATCAATGTTCTTGCCGTTACGTACAACGTTGAGCGTAACTTTCGCACCAACTTGTTGTTTTTGAATAAACTCAATCAATTTCTCTTTGGTCGCAAATTTCGTTCCGTTCGCTCCGGTAATGATATCGTACGGACGCAGGTCGGCGTTATAAGCTGGCGATTTGAATACCACATCCGTCACAATGGAGCCTTCCTTCACGTCGGTTTGCATTTGCTTCGCAACTTCCTCAGTCATCGTCATCAAAGTTGCTCCGATGAATGGTACCGGCTTTTGCGGAATTTTCTCGTTGTTTTTCAGTTTTTCCAACACTTCGGTCACCGTGCTGGTTGGAATTGCAAAACCAATCCCCTGTGCATCCGAGCTGACAGCGACGTTAATCCCAATGACTTCACCGTTCAGGTTCAAGAGCGGACCACCGGAGTTCCCCGGGTTAATCGAAGCATCGGTTTGCAGCAAATGCTCGTACTCGCGGTCTTTCTCGCCGTTTTCTCCGGCGATCTTAATGTCGCGCTCCTTCGCGCTCAGCACCCCGGCCGTTACCGTGTGGTCAAAGCCTTGCGGGTTCCCAATCGCAACCAGCCACTCCCCAACCTGCGTGTTGTCCGAGTTGCCCAACGGAATCGAAGGGAAGTTATTATCACCATCGATTTTCAGTACGGCCAAGTCCAGCTCATAGCTGGTACCCAGCACTTTAGCTTCATAAGGCTTATCTGTACCTTGGACGGTAACCTGCACCACGTCGGCGTTATGCACCACGTGTTCATTCGTTAAGATGTAGCCCGTTTTATCGAAAATAAATCCCGATCCGATCCCTGTCGGCACCAGTTGACTCGAACCCGAAGAGGAACCGCCGTTGTTGCTGCCATTGCCGCCAGAGCCAAAGAAGTCATCGCCAAAGAAGTAACGGTAGAAGGGATCGTTGCTGTACGGGTTGCTGCTTCTTTGCTTGCTGGCATCCGTTAACGTTTCAATTTTAACAACAGCCGGACCTGCTTGGTTCACAACTTTCGTCACCTCACCGGAATCCGTTACCGGATACAGTGCAGCCGTTGCTTTGCCGGACAAATCGGAACCACTGCTATTGGATGTATTGCTTGATGCCGGTACCGAAGAGGATGCCGCCTGATCCGGGGTAAACAAGTTCGCACGGTCCGCATAAAACATCGCGCCGGTCATGATCAGCATGCCGGCTAAGACACCGGCGATCACCGAACGAACGGAGGATTTACGCTGCGGTTTAGTGTTGTATTGCCAGTTCGCACTTTTGGCAGCCGGCAAGCTGCTGCGTCCATCTCCATTTGATCCGCTTGTGGATTCAGCCGCGCTGCGAATCATTTCATAGGAAGAAGGATAAGGTTTCAGCGGCTGCGGTTTCGTCACTTCTACTTCTTCAGGTTGACTCTGCGAGTATCCAGTTGATTGTCCAGACTCCTCGTTGTTTTTTCCATAGGATTGAAAAGGTCCGTAAGAATAATAATAGGAAGAGCTCGACTCCGAAGATTCTTGACGCTTCGGTTCATTGGTATTGTTCGCGTCCTCTTCAAAAGATTGGCTCGATTTATTTTTTTGATCATCCATCTTGATTGACCTCCTTCCCCCGAGTGGTTCAGGGGTAACTTGTTTTTCTTGCTTTCTTGATTTTTATTCTGTACCAGAAACCTTAAACATACATTAAAAACAATTAAAAAGGAGATAAAAGCTAGAATGGTGCATTACAGATTAAAAAATAGCGCCCCATCAGGCGCTATTTCCATATAATCAATCTATGAACGCCCTACCCAACCTTGCCGGTGGGCATAGATGGCCAACTGCGTGCGGTCCTCCAGCTCGCATTTCATCAGCAGGTTGCTGACGTGGGTTTTGACTGTCTTGATGCTGATATGCAGCTCTTCAGCGATGTCCTTGTTGCTTTTTCCCTCGGCGATTAACAGCAGCACTTCCTTCTCCCGCTCGGTCATCCCCGAGTCATCCCCTTGTACGGTACGCTGACGGAGGCCGCGGGTGAGCGCCTGGGCCACTTCGCCGGTCATCACCGGCATCCCGCGGTAAGCCCCTTGCAGCGCGTAAATCAGCTCCTCGGCGGAGACGGTCTTCAGCACATAGCTGACCGCACCGGCTTCCACCGCCTGCACGACCAGATCGTCCTCCAGGAAGCTGGTGAGGATCACGATTTTCATGTCCGGAAACCGGTTCCGCACTTCCCTGGTCGCTTCGGCTCCGTTCATGTTCGGCATCATCAAATCCATCAGAATGATGTCGGGCAGCCCCTCCGGCAATCCTCGTTCCAACATCTCTACCGCCTCACGCCCGTCCCCGGCCTCGGCGATCACCTCAAACCCCGGGTCTTGCATCAAATACGTCTTTAACCCCATTCGTACCATGTCATGGTCATCAACGATCATCACCTTGATCTTGCTCATCCGCGGCTCCCCCTTTTCCTTCCTCAAACTTCGGAATATGCACCCGAATTGTCGTTCCTGCTCCAGGCTTACTAATGATTTCCACATGGCCGCCAAGCTTCTCCGCCCGCTCCTTCATTGTCGTTAACCCGTAGGAGCCCTGCTTCTGATGCGTGTTGCTAAAGCCTTGTCCGTCATCACTGATACTAAGCACCACTTGACGCGGACCTTCTCGCAACGACAGGCTGACCATGCTGGCTCCGGCATGCTTCACAATATTCGCCATCGCTTCCTGGATGATAAGGAACAGCTGATGTTCTTTCGCTTCCGACATGTCTCCCTGGATGTCCATATCCTTAATCCCTTTGAGTCCGTTCTGCCGGCAATAGTCAGGAAACCACTGATCCAACGCCTCAGCCAATGATTTGCCAACCAGCTCCATTGGACGTAACTGGGCGATGAGGGCACGCATCTGCTTTTGCGCCGTATTCGACATCTGGATCAGTTGATTCAGCACCGTTTCTGCCTGGGCTGCGTTGTTTTCCAGCACCTTCGGCAAAGAGGAAGCCGCCATATGAATGGCAAAGAGCTGCTGGCTGACGGTATCGTGCAAATCGCGGGCCAGCCGTCTGCGTTCCTCCAGCACCGCTTTTTCTGCAGCCTGCTCCTTCTCAACAACCTCTTGCTCGCCGAGCTGTTGAAGCAGCTGCATTTTTTTCTCCATGGCTTCTATCATGTTGTTAAATTCCTGATACACTCCGTTAAAGGTCTGATCTGCCGTTTCCGGCATCCGCACCGATAAGTTCCCCTTGGCGACCTGCAGCATGTTCAGGTGTAAGTGATCGATCTTCCCCTGGATGCGCCGACCGGCGATATAGCCAATAATCAGCGCTAAAACGACGATGCCTGCCATATCGTAAATCCACACCGAGGAATCGCTAACTACGATGACCCCGGTCGTCGTTCCGATATAGAAGGCAACCGCCGTCAGGCTGCCGGTGAGCAAGAAATAACACAACAGCTCCCACTTCGTATTCATCAAGATCCGCCGCACAATCATCAGGTTACCCTACCATGTTCACTTTAACGTCGCCAACAAATACGCTGACAATCAGCTTAATCCGCTTGCTGGCTTCGCCATAATACGGAGATTCCGCGGTGACGCTGCTCATGAAGCCGCCTTGCTTCTGCGTCAGCACTTTCAAATCGCCGATGAACGCGCTGGAAGTGGCCACAATCCCGATATCCATATCGTCAGGGATGAACACTTTTACATCGCCGATGAAAGACGAAACGTTAATTTTGGTTTCCCCGTAAGGAATTTGCGCCTTCGTCAGGTCAATAATCGTATCGCCGATAAAATGGGAGATATTCATCGGTTTCAGTTGGAAATAATCCTGACCCAAGTGAACATCACCGATAAAACCACTCTTCTGGATGACCGGTCCATGACCTCCTAAACCGCTATCCTGCTGGTGATGCCCAAAATTTGGAGAGGAAAAACGCGATTTTTCCTGCTTCGCTGCCAATCTCTTCGTCCGGAACCTCCAGGCCAGCCACACTTTCGTTCATCGCCTCA
>NZ_JAWDJI010000097.1:0-1811 GCF_032465655.1 Paenibacillus sp. 3LSP
AAAGATTTGGAGCACTTTTTATTTTTTTCAGAAGAGATTACTTTCGAAATTCAGGTTAAATAGTCTCGAAACAAAATCATGTTCTTCCAATCGTCGCTTTGATATTCGTACACATGGAGATGATGTGTACCTTTTCCCCATTCACCCCTTCGAAAGAACATTCGATTGGGGAATTCCTCTTTCGGTACGTATTCAAAGCCGATTTGGCTAAGTAGCGCTAACGTACCATCATCGATAATGGAAAAATGCTCTACCGCCACCGCAATATCTATAATCGGCTTAGCCGCCATGCCAGGAATTGAAGTGCTGCCTACATGTTCAATTTGCTTCGCCTTATCGCCAAGTAAAGCCAAAATGCGAAGACGATCTTTCTCAAATTCCTGCGGCCAAAGGGTACTATAGTTACTGAGTGTGACTTTGCTTGTCATGAACATCACCCTCGGTCATTTAATATCCCCTCTCCCCTTCCCTCAGCGAAGAGATCGCTACCAGCCAGCTTTCTCTTATATTCCAACATGGATTCGCTCGTTCATTATCATCTATAACCGAGTCATGTCAAAGAGTCGAGCATCCAAATTCCGGAGAAATTCGAATACACGCTGCATCAGCAGCTTTGTCGCTTCAACGTCAAATGACGGTAAACTGCTATCTGCGAACAGGTGTTGATTTCCAGGGTATAAGAAGAGTTCGGCATCATTGGCTATTTTTACGAGCTCGCGTGCCGCCTCAATATCCCCCTCATCCACGAAAAAGGGATCTGCGTCCATGCTATGAATCTGCACCGGAAGTTCCGCCGGCCACGAAGATCCGAACATCGAGGTCGGGACACAAGCGTAAAATAACAATGCACCACGAGCGCCTTCACGAGTTTGAGCGAGCTTCTGGGCTGCGACCACACCGAGCGAAAACCCAGCATAGATGATTTCTCGCGGGAGTTCACTCGCAGCACGCACGCCTCGCTCGATTATCTCTTCGAAGCCGACCTCATTGACATAGGTCATTCCCTCCTCGATTGAAGTAAATACATGACCGTCGAAAAGGTCAGGAGCATGAACTGTGTGCCCCTCCCCCCTGAGTTGATCGGCAAAATCAAGTATCCCCTTTGTTAGACCCAATGAATGGTGTAATACTAGAATCTCTGCCATTTTCCTCCTCCTTCGATGACAAGGATCATGGAAATTTTACTACAGTTATACATTTCGATTTCTTCTTGTCGTTTTCCTGCCAGCGGATCATTCTATTTTAATTTACATAATATATGTTCTGTAACTCATCATCCCATAGCCAGAAACCAATGCATAGCACAGTTGCTTCCCTGTCAAAAAAGAAATAACCCGCGCATACACGCACGGGTTACATATCATCACTTTATCTCAAAGCAATGTCACCTTCTGAAAAGTATTATCCTTCATCGTCCGGACGACGCGAATATTTTTGATGCTCGTAGGATGCCCAAGTACGGTTTTGAACACCCAGTAGGGAGCTAATTCTCCGATTTCAACTTCTTCCCCTAGCTCTGTTTTGATGAGATGGATAAAGTCTCCCATGTTGGGAGCTTGTCCAACTTCTTTAAAGAAGGAGATTTGTTGAAATGTACGCTCCCCAGATAAGGAGGTGATTTCTAGGGTTGTGGTATATTTTTCCTTGGATATGATTTCATTCTCCTGATCCTTGTGCTCTGCCATGTTAATGATGTCCCTCTCCACAAAATTTTTTCTCTATGATTTATATCGACCGAGGGAAGAAAATAAATTATCCTGAATTTCGAAAGCCCATAAAGGCGGTCAGTTTGTAGCAGAACGAGTCGGTAA
>NZ_JAWDJI010000098.1:0-113654 GCF_032465655.1 Paenibacillus sp. 3LSP
GTAGAAGAGTTTTTAAAGTAAATCATTTAAATCAAATTAATGATTATAATTTACAAATTTTCATGTTTACGATGGAGAACCGGTGTACATTCAACATGTTGACGATAAGAAAGAAACTGCTCGGATTTATCCGCTTAGTCAACCGGAGAACGAAAAAGAAGTTGCATTATCCCAACTGAATGAACAATAAAACAAAGGCAGAAGGCTCTCGTTTGATGCGAGCTCCTTCTGCCTCTTTATTTTGCAAGCCATTTAACGTAGTTTACATAACATTTGTTATGTTACTATCATTTTCGATCGCACCAGCTAATACCATCGCATTGATGCCATTCACGAAGGCCTGACCGCTCGCTTTGATAATATCGGTGTCCATGGCACGTCCTGTGTAGGTTTTTCCTCCGGCCTCAAGTTGAATGTTCACCCGTCCGATCGCTTCCTTCCCATGGGAAATGCTGTTGATCTTATAGGAGGTCAGTTTGGCATCGATGCCAGTTAACGACTTGATCGTACTATACAACGCGTCGATCGGACCATCTCCAATTGCGCTGCCCTTCCGCTCTTGTCCGTTGATCTTCAAGGTGACGGTGGCCGTTGGGCATATGTCATTCGTCACGACTTGGAACGACGTGAGCTCGAACAGCGGATGAGCAGCATCGCTTGGCTCTTGATGTTCACTCAGCAGGTAATAAAGGTCATGGTCGTACACTTCTTTTTTCGCATCAGCCAATGTCAAAAAACGTTGGAACAACCGCTCAAACCCTACGGTATCCGATGTATCGAAGCCCAGCTTCTCCACCGCGTGCTTCACCGCATGCCGACCCGAACGGGCCGTCAGGATCAGTTCCATACTTTCCGCCCCCACCTCTTCAGGGGACATAATTTCATACACCTGCTTATCTTTCAACAGACCGTCTTGATGGATTCCGGAGGAATGAGCAAACGCATTGTCGCCGGTGATCGCTTTGTTCACCTGCACATCGAGCCCCGTTAAATGGGTCAGCAGCCGCGACGTACGAATCAGCTCCGTCGTATCGATGTTCGTGCGACAGCCGTACAGCCCCTCGCGTACCTTCAGTGCCATCACCGCTTCCTCCAGCGAAGCATTGCCGGCCCGTTCCCCCAGACCGTTAATGGTGCATTCAATTTTCTCGGCCCCGTTTTTGATGGCGCTTAAGGTATTGGCCGTAGCCAGACCGAGATCGTTATGACAATGGACACTGAGGATCACAGAATCGTCGAGGTTTTTCAGCCGCTCGTGAATGCGCCGGATCAGGTGGCCAAATTCCTCCGGCTCCGCGTAACCGACGGTATCCGGAATATTGATCATCGTCGCACCGGCTTTGACAACGGCTTCGATCGTCTTCCACAAATATTCAAAGTCCGCCCGCGAAGCGTCCTCGGTAGAATATTGAACCTGCGGCAGCAGTGTTTTCGCATATTTCACCGCATCGACACCCATTTGCAGAACGGCATCTTTGGAGCGGTTAAATTTCTTCTCCACATGGACGTTAGAGGCGCCAAGCACGATATGGATTAACGGCTGTTCGGCCTCACGGATGCTTTCGTACACGGCATCGATGTCGGATATTACCGCCCGTGCCAACGCGGTAATGCCTACACTGTCTCCTACGGTTCGGGCAATTTGCTGCACCGCCTGAAAATCACCTTGTGAGGACGCAGGGAAGCCGGCCTCAATAATATTTACACGGAGGCGCTTCAGCTGCTGAGCAAACTCCAGCTTTTGCCGTACGTTTAACTTGGCACCAGGGACTTGCTCCCCATCGCGTAACGTTGTATCCAGTACGATAATGTTGCGGTAACGTTCCATCTGAAAGTTCCTCCTTGATTTTGGAATTTGGATTGAATCTATGTGAAGCGGGGTTGATTAAACCCGGACTTTAATCAACAAAAAAACCCCGTCTCTGCTATAGAGACGAGGTTGAACCCGCGGTACCACTCTAATTCATTTCACATGATGAAATGATCTCTTTCGATGGCGAACACCATCTATCCTTGTAACGGCGGAATCCCGGCTTACCCTACATATCAGGCAGCTGTTCATAGACGAGTTCAACATGACGGACGCTGCCGTTTCGCACCACCCAACGGCTCTCTGAAAGGTCAAATCACGTTTACTATTTCTAATCAACACATTTGGCAATATGGAATTATTGGATATTATATGCACCTAATAACGGATTGTCAACATAAAGAGAAGAAATCCATTATTCCGACTGGAGTTTGTCTCGAAACTCTTGAAACTTCAGCAGAGCCAACTGTAGCTGTTCTTTGTAGGAGCTCCAATTTTTCTCGTCTTTGATATAACTTGAGGTGACGTTCAGCTCATCACACTGCTGAATCAGTTCTTGAATAAGCTCCTGATTATCTTGTGCAACGGTAAGTTTATTATGCGCATCCAATTTTTCGTTCAAGGAACTTAATAACTGATTGGTCTCGTCAATGACCTCATACATGGCAGAACGAAGTTCTGCGGGCACTGCCTGATCCAGAGACGGACTATCCGTGCGATTCATCGAGTAGAAAACAAACCAACTATTTTCGGAGTACCCGTCAATTTTTCCTTGAATGTAAGCCGATTCTTCTTGATCGAGCTCCACTTGGGAGATCCGTTCCAAAATGTCTGCCAAAAGAGCGAGTTGAGTCGAATATTGATGATAAAAAATATTGTGGTACAAGGTGTACGCCTCGGAATTCGGATCATCTTTCATAGGCTGACTTGTACACGAGGTGAGAATGATCGATAGAACGAAGGCGATCAAAATTTTGGGATACATTACGTCACCTCATGATACCGAAGCGTGCATATGTTTAGGCGCCTCGTCCCACGGCACAGAAAACGCTTGCCCCTTTGCACAAAAGATCGAGGACGAGGTATATGCCGGATCGGCATTTTTATTATAGTCCTTCTGGGCGATGATCGTCTCAGCTTGATGGCAAGGCTCATAACCGCCAAATTTCAGCATGATTGAACCTTTCCCGTGCGTCATCGCTGCCAGCTCTGTTGGATAATCCATAAATGTCGCTACCGGAACGACACCTGAAATCACAGCCGTCTCTTCTCCCGTCTCCGGCGGATCAAATCGGCCATGCGCTTGCTGGATATCGGTTAACACTTTACCAAGCTGATCTAAGGGCACTTTGATTTTAAAATGATACACCGGCTCCAGCAGCACATTCTCTGCCTGCTCCAACGCCTGCCGAATCGCGCGGTACGTCGCCTCGCGGAAATCGCCTCCGCTGGTATGTTTGTTGTGCGAGCGGCCGGTGAGCAACGTAACGCGCACGTCCGTCAATGGCGAGCCGGTCAACAGGCCGTGATGCTCTCGTTCCAGCACATGTTGGCCGATCATATTTTGATAGCCTACGGACAAATCATCCGCGTGACAAGTATTTACAAACGTCACTCCGCTGCCCCGTTCGGCAGGCTCCAGCCGCAAATGGACTTCGGCATAATGCCCTAATGGTTCGAAGTGACCGCAGCCCTTCACCGATGTAGATATCGTCTCTTTATACAAAATCTCCGGCGGTCCAAACGTAATCTTCATCCCAAATCGTCCCTGGACGACCTGCTGCAAGATCTCCAACTGAATTTTGCCCATGACATGGATATGCAGCTCCTGCAGCGTTTCATCCCAGCGGGTTCCTAATGTCGGGTCCTCGGCGTCCAGCAGCTGAAAGACGCGCAGGACTTCCTTCAGATGGAGCGGCGGTTCAAATTGTACCTTCGACTGCAACGTGGGGGCGAGCTCACGGCGAATCGGGTCAACCAACGCCCCGATGCCTTCACCGGAAGATAGCGCCGTCAAGCCGGTTACCGCGAACAGTTCTCCTGCTTGAACGGAATCGGCCTGCACAAACCGCTGTCCGTTGTATTTGCGAATGGCGGTTATTTTCTCCGTGCGTTGTTCGCCTTCCGGGCCGTAGGTGAGTTCATCTCTCACTTTTAACGAGCCTTGTAACGCCTTGATGAAGGTGATGCGCGTCGCTTGCTCATCATGGCGAATTTTGTACACCCGCCCCGCAAACGGAAGCATCGGATCATACCGGGTCACTGTGAGACGATCCAGCGCCTTCATAAACACGTCAATGCCGATATCCAGCAGCGCAGATCCCCTAAGGCAAGGAAACACATGGCCGTGTTGAACCATCCGTATGAGATGTTCGTTCCATTCGGCATCGGATAAGGTCCCTTCCAAGAACGGTTCCAGCAACGACTCATCTCGTTCCGCAAGCCGTGCCTTATCCGTCTCGTTCAGTTGGCCGGTCGTTGCCCAAGCCGACAGATCCAGCACATCTCCGCTCAGCTCGCGGCGGATATCTTCCAGAACCCGGTCCGGGTCCGCTCCGGTACGATCCGTCTTATTGATAAAGAAAAACGTAGGAATTCCATATGCCCGAAGCAGCTGCCAGACCGTTTCCGTGTGGCCTTCCACCCCTTCCACCGCGCTTACGATGATCACCGCATAGTCGAGCACTTGCAAAGCCCGTTCCATTTCTGCGGAAAAATCGACGTGTCCCGGCGTATCCAGCAAAAAGTAGGTATTATCCCCGTATCTCATTTCCGCCTGGTCGGCAAATACGGTGATGCCCCTTGCCTTCTCGATCTCGTGACTGTCCAAGAAGGCATCGCGATGATCAACTCGGCCGCGGCTGCGAATCGTTTGCGTGTGGTAGAGCAACGCTTCGGCAAAGGTGGTTTTCCCAGCGTCAACATGCGCCAGAAGTCCAATCGTCTTGAACATAGCTGCGTCCCCCGCCGCTTAGTTAGTTCTTAAAGCTGTGGATCGGCGCCGGTATCCGGCCGCCCCGCTCAATGAATGGCGCACAGTTAAAGGCGTTAACCGGCATAATCGGCGCGTAGCCCAGCAAACCGCCAAACTCCACGACCTCGCCAACATCCTTGCCGATCACCGGAATAATCCGAACGGCGGTCGTCTTGTTGTTGACCATGCCGATAGCCGATTCGTCCGCGATAATGCCCGAGATCGTCGCGGCGCTCGTGTTCCCCGGAATCGCGATCATGTCAAGGCCAACGGAGCACACGCACGTCATCGCTTCCAGCTTCTCCAGCGTCAGCGCACCGCGCTGCACCGCTTCGATCATCCCGTGGTCTTCGCTGACCGGGATGAACGCACCGCTTAAGCCGCCAACGTAGGAGGAAGCCATGACGCCGCCTTTTTTCACGTTATCGTTCAAGATCGCCAGCGCGGCCGTCGTTCCCGGCGCTCCTGCTTCCTCCAAGCCCATCACTTGGAAAATCTCTGCGATGGAGTCGCCAATCTCCGGTGTCGGAGCCAGCGACAAGTCGATAATGCCAAACGGAACGCCAAGGCGCTTCGACGCTTCCTGTGCAACCAACTGACCTACCCGTGTGACTTTAAACGCTGTCCGCTTAATCGTTTCGCACAACGTCTCAAAGTCCTTACCTTTCACTTCCTCCAGCGCACGCTTCACGACCCCAGGGCCGCTGACGCCCACGTTGATGACGCACTCCTGTTCACCAACACCGTGAAATGCGCCCGCCATAAACGGGTTATCTTCTACCGCATTGCAGAACACCACCAGCTTGGCGCAGCCGATCGAACCCCGATCCGCTGTCCGTTCCGCGGTACGGAGGATGATGTCGCCCATCTTTTTCACCGCGTCCATATTAATCCCGTTGCGCGAGGAGCCCACGTTCACTGAGGAGCAAACCCGTTCGGTAACGGCCAGCGCTTCAGGGATGCTGTCGATCAGCACCCGGTCGCCGTTCGTAAAACCCTTCTGCACAAGGGCCGAGAAGCCGCCGATAAAGTTGACGCCTACTTCCTTCGCCGCCCGGTCCAGCGCTTCAGCCACCGGCACGAACGTATCCGTTTTCAGCCCGCCGGCAGCGATCGAAATCGGCGTTACCGAGATCCGTTTATTCACGATGGGCACGCCAAATTGCTTCTCCAGGTCCTCCCCGGTTTTGACCAGGTTTTCGGCAGTCCGGGTAATTTTATCGTAGATGTTCCGGTTAAAGACGTTCATATCCTCGTGAGCGCAATCCATCAGGCTGATGCCCATCGTAATCGTGCGTACGTCGAGGTTCATCTCGCGGATCATCGAATTGGTTTCTTGTACTTCAACGCGTGAGATCATAGTGTCCCTTCCCTTCCTCAGATCCGGTGCATCGTATTAAAAATATCTTCGTGCTGCAGCTTAATTTCCACACCGATGGAACGGCCCAGCTCCTGCAATTCTTCAACCAGCGTCTCAAAGCTCTTGGTCGGTGAAGAAATATCCACGATCATCATCATATTGAAATACCCTTGAATAATCGTCTGTGAAATATCAAGAATGTTCACATTGTGATCGGCCAAATACGTGCATACCTTGGCGATAATGCCTACTTTGTCTTTACCCAGTACGGTAATAATCCCCTTCAACCCAAGCTCCTCCTTTATGTAAGACTCCCGCCAGCGCGGACGAGTCATCTGCTTCGATTAATTATGGCAAAAGAACAGCGATTCTTCAATAAGGGCTTTCACTCGGTGACGCGGAAAAATAACACAGCTCTGCCGTCGATATGGGCTTGCCCGGCGTTGCATCCTTTGCATGGTCAGCAGGGGTGCCGGTCATCCCTTCCGTCTCACATTCCTCAGGCTGGTACTTCCCCTGCTTCAACTTCAAATCAATAAAATCAACCACCTGCTGCAAGGAGGCGATTTGTTCAACGATGCTGGCCCGGTGCCGGATCATCTTCTCCACGAGCTCCGGGTAGTCCTCGGCATTCGCATCAGCAGACACCTTCAGGAAGGGGCGCATTTCGTCCAGGGGCATCCCGGTCTTTTTCAAACAAGAAATCAGACGAATCGTATCCAGGTCCTCCTTGTGATAAATGCGATGTCCATTCTCCTTCCGCTCGGCTCGAGGGAGAAGTGCGATTTTCTCGTAATATCGAATCGTATCCTCGGATATCCCGGTATGCTCAGCAACTTGCTTGATCGTGAAGCTGTCTTGACTAATGGATTGCGCCGCCATCGCTTGATCCCTCCGTTAACCATCTTTTCTGCATTATACAACTTGGAGTCAGCTCCAAGTCAATATTCGGAATACTTGAAAATCAAGACTTGACTTGGAGTCGACTCCAAGATCTACAATCGGCCTGAAGTCAGTGAAGGGCTTCATAACAGTAAAGGAGGCTCTGTGAACATGAATCATGGAAATCAACCTATTGCTTTAATTACGGGGGCCAGCTCCGGAATCGGGCTGGAGTTAACGCGGATGCTGATCCAAGAGGGGTGGCAAGTGATCGGTTTAAACCGATCGGACTGGCCGGCGGATGATCCGAAGCTGCTAAGTGCTGTTCAAGCGGGACAGCTCAGAACTTACAAGACATCGGACTTATCGGATTTTGTTAGTCTGCGGCATACGCTGGAACAGATTAAAACGAATGAAGCGTCGATTGATGTGCTGTTTAACAATGCCGGCCGCAGCTTCCCGGAGTTGGAGTATTCGAAGCAAGGACGGGAGCTTCACTATGAGCTGATGAGCGTTGCGCCATATATCGTCACCATGGAACTCAAGGATTTGCTGAAGCGTGGCCATTTCAAAACGATTATCAATACCTCGTCCGCAGTCATCAATCGGGTTAAAGCGTTTGACCCTAACCAGCTCGAGCGTCCGGTGAAATTCCGCAAGCTGTTAGGTCCGTATGCCACCTCTAAACTGGCGCTTACTTTATGGACCAAAGCGGTTGCTCCACAGCTCGCCGAAGAGGGGATCGAGATTCGGAGCGTGGATCCGGGAAGCAACAACACCTTACGTAAAGGGAAACGTTCGGGGCTTCCCATCTGGCTGAAACCGGTGATGAAGTTCTTCTTCTCCCCGCCGACCCATGGAGCTGGATTGCTGTATGCCGCAGCACAAGGCCAGCATCGCGGGCAAACCGGTGTCTTTCTGATCAAAGATCAAATCGTGGATATGAAGTTTAGTGAACAGGCTCAGACGGTGCTTCGCCGAGTTCATACCCTCTATCAAACGGAGTATCTTCGGGAGCGCCGCTAAATTTGCGGTGTCTCCCTAGCCTCTCTCTATTCCTTGGATGGAGAAGGATCGATTTGCTCCTTCGCTTTCAACCGTTCGATAAACTGTCGGGTTTGCCGTTCCTTGCGTTTACGTTCTTTCTCTTCACCTTTTAACGCCTTCAACAAGGAAACGCACATTCCAAGCATAATGACGGCAAAAGGCAGTGCTGCTACGATCGAAGCGGTTTGCAACCCGTTAAGCCCTCCGCTGATCAGCAGGACCAAGGCGATCAAGGACTGCAAAATCCCCCACGTTAGTTTCACCTTATTGCGAGGATGCAGCGTCCCCTTAGAAGACAGCATCCCTAACACGAAGGTTGCTGAATCCGCCGAAGTTACAAAGAAGGTAATAATGAGCAACGTAGCTACTCCCGCAATCAACGTACCTAGTGGCAGTTGCTCCAACATGAGAAACAATGCGGTGGTCACGTCTTCCTGTACCGCTTGGGCCAATCCCGCATGTTGAAAGATCTCCAAATTCAATCCGGTCCCGCCGAAGACAGCGAACCATACAAATCCGAAAGCACTGGGAATGATAAGGGCTCCAAGCACAAATTCCTTGATCGTTCGTCCGCGGGACACTCTGGCGATGAAGGTCCCCACAAACGGGGCCCAAGCAATCCACCACGACCAATAAAACAGCGTCCAGTTCCCTACCCAGGTCCCTTGAGTAAATGGGGTCATGCGTAAGCTCATGACGATGAGGTTCTGCAAGTAATCCCCCAACGTGGTCGTAAACGTATCGAAGATAAAGGAAGTCGGACCTGCCAATAACACGAACAGAAGTAATGTAATGGCAATGATCAAGTTGGTGTTGCTTAACAGCTTAATGCCTTTATCGAGCCCGGTGGTGGCAGATAACAGGAACAAGACGGTCACAACCGCAATAATGATCGCTTGGGTCATTATCGCATTGGGGATCCCAAATAAATGATTGAGCCCGCTGCTAATCTGCAGAGTGCCTAAACCTAACGAGGTGGCTACACCGAAAACCGTTGCGATCACAGCGAGAATATCGATGATTTTCCCCAGAACGCCTTGAACCAGCTTCTCGCCTAAGAGCGGAATGAAGGTCATGCTAATCAGTCCGCGGTACCCTTTGCGGAATTGGAAATAGGCGAGGGCAAGCGAAATGAGCGAATACACGCCCCAAGGATGCAGACCCCAATGGAAAAACGAATATCGCATTGCCAGTCGGGCTGCTTGCGGGGTACCTCCCTCTGCCCCTTCGGGCGGGATTAAATAATGCGACAAAGGTTCGGCCGCTCCCCAAAAGACGAGCCCGATGCCCATCCCTGCGCTAAAGAGCATGGCAAACCAGGAGAGATTCGAATATTCGGGCTCATCGTCATCATCGCCCAGCTTAATCTGACCATGCTTGCTAAACGCCAAGTATAGCGAAAAAACAAGAAGTCCCAGCGTGGTCATTAAATAAAACCAGCCGAAACTTCCGATGGAAAAACCTAATACCTGATCCGCTGTCGCTGCCAAATGGTCTGGAGCAATAGCTCCCCAGAGGACGAACAACAGAATAATCAGAAAAGAAACGATAAATACCATTTGCCTTAACCCCCAGCCTCAGTCAAAGTAACATCCTGTTACAATTGTTTGCCGAGACTGGGGAATTATGCATGACCGTGGAAGGTTGGAAATAGCTCTACCGGAACTGCCGATTCCGTTTCGCTTCATATTGCTTCTTCAGCAAAGCGAAGACAACCGCATCCACAAATTGATTTTTCTCGAAGAACGTTTCCTTTAAATATCCTTCCTCATGAAAGCCCGTCTTCTCCAACAAGTACCTGGATCGAATATTGTCGGGGTCGATATAAGCCTCAATCCGATTCAGCCCTAGATCCTCGAAGCCAAAGCGCAGTATCTCCTGCAGCACTTCCGTCATCACACCTTGGCGCCAATAGTCTGGGTTGAGCTCGTATCCGACCTCTGCTTTGAAATGCTCCTTCGACCAGTTATGAAAACCACAAGTGCCGATCACCCGGTCGCTTTCGGCCTTAACCGTAATCGCCCAGCGAAAGCCCCGCTTCTCCAAATAGCGGCTGTTCCACTTCTGGATGAGTTCCTCGGCCTCTCGGAGCTCCACGAAACGATCCAAATCGTAATATTTGGTCACTTCGTCGTTGGAGAAATAATGGAACAAATCGGCGGCGTCCTTCGTCGTCAGCCTTCTGAGTACAAAACGTTCCGTTTCTAATTGAGGGAACATTTTCATAACGACCGGTCCTTTCCTCCTAAAATAATACGTAAATCTATTATAGGTGAAGGACCGCGCCAAAAGGAAGACTTAAAATCTTCAGAACTTCCGCTGCAAGCGCACTCTTCAAGCAGCAACCGTAAGTTTAATGCCAATGCCGAAAGGATCACTAAGCCGCAGCTCATTCCCCTCCCGCGTATAAACCACCTTGGCTTCATCTAACCGGCTTACAACGGTGTCCAATGCCGGAACGTCCGGCAGCTCTACCGTAAAGTAACGAATGCCCACCGCATCCTCCGGCGCTGGCGGTGCACCTTTGCCCGCCCACAGGTTTAAGCCGATATGGTGATGGTAACCGCCAGCCGAGATAAATAACGCCGATGCGCCGAAGTATAGTGTGACCTCAAAACCTAATACGCCGCAATAGAACTGTTCCGCCACCTGTAAATCCCCTACGTGAAAATGCACGTGGCCCATGCGCGTACCTTCCGGCAAACCGTTCCACTGCGCATGTTCGGAGAGTTGTAACAGGTTTTGGATATCCACCGGATCGGTTGTCATGTGAATTTCGCCGGATGCCGTTTTCTGCCAGGTAGCGCGGGGGCGATCGGCATAGATCTCAATGCCGTTCTGATCCGGATCACTTAGGTACAGCGCCTCGCTGACCAAGTGATCCCCCTGGCCCACGGGGATTTGATGCCGGATCAAATTGCGCAGAACAAGCCCCAAGGTCACCTGCCCCGGAACTAAGATGGCAAAATGGTACAGCCCAGATACAGACTGCTCCGGCAGCACGCGATAACGGGGATCTGCCTCCAGAATCAATAAAGGATGTTGGCCGTCTATGGTTAACTCGGCCACATGACCGTTTTGGCGCAACAGTCGAAGGCCGATCACCTCTTGATAGAAGGTGAGCGAGCGCTCCAGATCGCGAACTTTCAGTTGAACAACGCCCAGTTTTGTGGCGGGATGAATCGGTAAGGGATGAGCCAAGATCGATGTCCTCCTTCATAATTGAAAACAATGTAAAAACCAATAAATGACCGTTAAGCAAGTGTAACAGAGGATGTTACAATTGCATCGTTGTAATCAGTATAGTTACAGGAGCCTGCATTGTCAATTTTTCGCTCAAAAAAAGCCCCCTATCGTTAGGGGGCTTCACTCCGTTGACCGCTAAAGGTGAATTTCGCGTTACACGGATGGATTGTTGACGACCGAAATTTCGTTCACCACATCCTGCAGCGTTACCGCCGCAAGCGTATTTTCCATTGCCTTCTGCGCCTTGGAGAAAATCGGTTCAATGGCCGCTTGAATATTCTTACCGACCAAGCAATCGGGGTTGGTCTGATCATGGACGGCAAACAATCCGTCTTCCTCCACAACATGCACGGCACGGTATACATCCAGCAGAGTAATCTGATCCAGCTGCCGTGACAGCTTGGCTCCGGCCACCCCCGTACGGACTTCTACCAAGCCCGCTTTGCTTAGCATGCCCATAATGCGGCGGATGACAACCGGGTTCGTGTTCACGCTGCCGGCAATATATTCCGATGTGCAAATCTCGTCCTTACTGATTTCAAGCAGGGACAAGATGTGAATCGCCACAGAAAATCTGGAGCTAATCGTCATGATAAGCCGCTCCCCCTTTCCATCATCATGTAACCATATTAGTTACTTGAGGAGCGGAATGTCAACCGCCTTTCTCACCATGCAAACTCGCTGAACTTCCGTACCTCTATTATTTTCCGTCGAGCAGGTTCCCCAAGCCGCCGAGCAGGCTGCCTTCATCCTTGCGGCCTGAATAGCGGGATGCGGACAATACGCGATCTGCCAAACGGCTGAACGGCAACGATTGCACCCAAACTTTGCCGGGGCCGCGCAGCGTAGCGAAGAACAGACCTTCCCCGCCGAACAAGGCAGTTTTAACTCCTTTGACGAACTCAATGTTGTAATCGACCGAAGCCGTCATGGCCACCAAACAACCGGTGTCGAGGCGAAGCACTTCGCCAGGGGCAAGGTCTCTCTCGATGACCAAACCGCCGGAATGCACAAAAGCAAGCCCATCGCCTTCAATCTTCTGCATAATGAAGCCTTCCCCGCCAAAGAAGCCGGTACCCAGCCTCCGCTGGAATTCAATGCCGACGGACACGCCTTTGGCTGCGCACAGGAACGCGTCTTTCTGACAAATCACCTTCCCGCCAAGCATTTGCAGGTCCAGCGGGACGATTTTTCCAGGATAGGGTGAAGCAAAAGTAACGGCCTGCCGTTGATACCCGGCGTTGGTGAAGACCGTCATAAACAAGCCCTCACCGGTCAACAACCGCTTACCTGCCCCCATGAGCTTGCCCATGAGACCGCCGCCTTGATTGCTGCCATCGCCAAAAATCGTCTCCATCCGGATATCGGGATCCATCATCATAAAGCTGCCGGCTTCCGCTACGACGCTCTCTCCCTGATCCAAATGGACTTCCACACACTGCATTTCACTTCCAATAATCCGATAATCGATTTCATGTGCATTCATGGAACATACCGCCTCCTGATATGAAAAAAATGAACTAGCCCGCAACTTCACATTGCTTTAGATATGTAATGCCATAAATTAATCTTGCTTCAAAAGCGCGCGAATCACGGCGTAGCTGATCAGGCTGCGGTCCCGATAGACAGCGGTCACCGCATCGGGGTGTTCGCCGAGGATGCCTTTCTGCAAAATCGCTGCACCAAACCCGCGCTCTACCGCGCCATTAAACGTAAACGTAACGCAGTGTTCGGCGGCAAATCCGCAGACCACGACGAAGTCGGTGTCCTGCTCACGTAGAAGCTCCTCAAGGTTCGTCTTCCAGAACGAGTTATTCCATACCTTGGAGACCCGCAGGTCGGATTCAACCAGTTTGACCTCTGGGATAACGTCGTAACCTGGAGTTCCCACACCTCCATCCTGATCCTGGACCACCACAACCGGTCGACCTGCTTCTCTGAACAAGTCTGCGACCGCATTAATGTACTCGCAAACCTCTGGGATTTCACTTTGGATGCGTGGATGGTTCAAAAAAGCCTGCTGCATATCGATGATTAATAAGGCAGGTTTCATGCTTTCCTCCTTTGCCGCCTGTATGGCAGACGCCCAATTTCCTACATTATACACGATCCATGAACTCATGCATCGTAGTTGACGATGAAGTTTTTTTTGCGATTCGAGATAAAAACGGTTGACCCTCACATTAATGTCAGGGTTTATAATGAACCCAAGAAAGCAGGTGATTCAAAAGCGATGAGAATTGGTGAATTGTCCAAAGCTACAGGTGTCAGCATCCGCTCTGGTACTATCCCCTATCTTGGACGAGCTGCATGAGGAGTACGGCGGGGCCGTTCACCTGCTGAAGGTTGACTGTGATGAACTCCCGGATTTGGCGTCACAATTTGGTGTGATGTCGATGCCGACCGTGATCTTTTTTCATCAAGGCCGACCAGTGGAGAAGCTGATCGGGCTGCGGCCGAAGGATGCCTACAGAAATTTGATCGCGAAATACCCGTCGTCAACCGAATCCGCCTAAAGGAAAAGAGAAATGAAAACCAGCCAGCCGCTAAAGCTCAGACGACTGGCTGGTTTCTTTGTAAGCTGCTTTTCATTCATAGACGAGAATATCACGGAGTTGCTTCGCTTGCTCAATATAGGGCCCCTCCGCCAAATTGTTAAACGCTAAATGGGTGGCACGCAAGCTGAGCAGTTGGTCGCCCGGCTTGAGGCCAAATTGCTGCCAGGTGGTCAACGGCAGCGTAAAATATCCTTTGCTATTCAAGTACACCCAGCAAAACGTCCGTTCTTTCACGATAACCGGTTCCCCTTCCGGGATGGCGAATTGCTGAAGCTGAGGAATGCTGGCGAAGATCGGGGCCAGCGGCGAGTTGGCGATCAGTTCTTTGCACAGAACGCTAAAGCCTTTGGCCGTATTCCGGCCGGTCATCAGAATAATGTTGGAATCCGGTCGAATTTGGTACTCTTGCAGGGCTTGATCCGGAAGGTAAAACGATCCGTCGGGAAGAATCTTGCTCCATGCATAAAAGTACTTCCCGCCTTTGGCTTGCACTGCCATGTACATCATCCCCCGAGCAAATTGATGATTTCTATCGAACAGGATATTCAAAAAGCCGTCCATAGCTGTTTCGCGAGATGGATCCGACTCTTTGAATGTCTACCTAATAGAATAATCATCGCCCAATCGCGGGGATGGGAGATATGATATTCATCACCTTGCAGGTCGCTGATAAGTTTATGGATTTGTTTCGGTGAGATCCTCCATTTTTTCTGCAAAATAAAGTTTATGTGCCTTAAGTACGATAATCTTCAGCATCATGTACACCGGAATCGCCAAGATCATCCCCAGAATGCCGCCAAAATCGCCGGCCACCAGCAACAAAACGATCGTAGTTAACGGATGAATATTGATCGTCTTGCCATATATGTAGGGAGAGATCAGGTTGCCTTCGATTTGCTGCGCAACCACCACAACCACGATAACCCAGAGCACCATAGTCGGAGACACGGTGAATGCCACGATCACACAAGGAATTGCCCCCAGCAGTGCCCCGAAATATGGGATGAAATTAAACAACGCCCCTACTACCGCAAGAAGCAGCGGATACGGCAACCCGATCATCCAAAAACCGATAAAGCTCATAAACGCCAGCAGCAACGCACTAATCATACGCCCGGCGATAAACCCTTTGAGCATGTTGTCGATTTCATGGATGACGTTGGCTCCATCCCGGCGGTAACGACTAGGCAGCATCCGCACCAGCATTGGCGTGACCCGTTCATCCTCCTTCAGCATGTAATAGAGCAGAATCGGAACAGTACCTACGACAATGACGAAGTCGTTCAGGAAGGTCACCACATGAGACAAGTAACCGGAAATGGCTTCCATAGCCGAGTTCAAATATTCCGTGACTTTGCTCATCAGTTCCGGACTGGTTTCATTCGTCACCATAGAGAGGTAGCGATTGTCGCGGATGTCGTTGAATTGGGTCTGCAGTCCATTGATCATTTTCGGCACATTGTTCATAAATTCAATGATCTGCTTCCGCAGCGGCGGCCAGACCACGATTAAGAAGATCGTAATAACTCCGGCGAATAATAAGTAAATGAGCAAAATCGACAGTACCCGGTTCAGTTTCTTCCGTTCCAGGAACTGGACGATCGGTCGCAGCAGATAATACAGAAATCCGGAGATCGTAAGTGGAACAATTAATATGGATACCAGCGTCACCAGCGGATTAAAGATAAAACTGACCTTGGATAACAAATAGATGATGGTCAGCACCATAATAATCCCAAGTGATGTGCGATAGAACGGATGTTGCCACAAGGTTTATTCCTCCTCCCCCACTCTTCCGCTATCCAACGGAAGTCAACGGTTTAAGCCTCCGGCAGCGTATCCCACGCAGCATCCAACAAGGTATCAAACAACTCGTCGTCCTCTTCGATCCGTTCGTCAACGGCAAGGAATTGCTCCTCAATGCCCGGTTCGTTGGCATAATGAAGGCTGTAATCCCAATCCGTCCCCTTCTCACTGTAGAAGGTAATTTCATAAGCAGCCTTATGCGAGCTTACTTCGAAAATAGTCTTGCCGATGTAGGAACCATCCTCCTCCCGGCGCATTTCTGCATGAACAATGGTCAATTCGTTCATCATGTACGTAACTCCTTTTTATGGGACAGTCTCTTTGCAATATCGTACCATGTTTTGGGGGAATATCAAATGTAGAAACGAAGGATCGCCATCGCGCGGCATTCCAATTTTGCTGGCAAATGGTGTATGATTAAGCATGTAATTAATTCCTAAAGTTTGGAGGAACCCGTAGATGTCCGATTTTCAAAAGAAACTGGAAAAATATGCAGAACTCGCTGTCAAAATTGGCGTTAACGTTCAACCCGGACAAAATCTGATTATCAACACGACCATCGATAGCGCGGAGCTCGTCCGTCTTATTGTGAAACAAGCCTATGAAGCTGGCGCTCGCTTCGTTAAAGTTAACTGGAGCGATGATGTGGTCACCCGTCTTCGCTATGATATGGCTGCCGAAGAATCCTTCCTAGATGAACCGAAATGGTATGCCGGCGAGATGTTGGAATACGTAGAGAACGGTGCCGCGGTGTTGCATGTCATCTCCTCCGACCCTGACCTGTTGAAAGGCGTGTCGACGCAACGGCTCACCAATCATCAGAAAGCATACGGCAAAGCGATGAGCAAGTACCGTGAAATGCAGATGTCCGATAAATTCAGCTGGTCGATCGTAGCTGTACCTTCCAAGGCATGGGCAGACAAAGTCTTCCCTAACCTTCCTGAAGAAGAACGTGTACCCGCGTTGTGGGAAGCGATCTTCCGTACGGTTCGCCTGGATCAGCCTGACCCGATCGCGGCATGGCAGCAACATATCGAGAACCTCACGCAAAAATCCGATTACTTAAATGCGAAACGCTACAAGAAGCTGCATTATAAAGCACCAGGTACCGACCTGACCATCGAGCTGCCGGAAGGCCATCTGTGGGTCGCTGCTGAGAGCATCAACGCCCAAGGTAACACGTTCCTGGCTAACCTGCCAACTGAGGAAGTGTTCACGGCTCCGCTTAAAACAGGGGTAAACGGCACGGTCTCCGCGACAAAACCGCTGAGCTACCGCGGCACGATCATCGACCGGTTCTCGTTGACGTTTGAGAACGGCCGAATCGTGGATTACAAAGCCGAAGTAGGTGCCGATGTCCTTAAACAGCTCGTGGAGCTGGACGAAGGCTCGCATTACTTGGGAGAGGTGGCATTAGTACCGCATAACTCTCCGATCTCGCAATCCGGTATTCTGTTCTACAATACACTGTTTGACGAGAATGCCTCCAACCACTTGGCCATCGGAAATGCCTACGCGTTTAACCTGGAAGGCGGCAAATCAATGTCCCAGGAAGAACTGGCACAACGCGGGTTGAACTCCAGCTTGGCGCATGAAGACTTTATGGTTGGATCCGCAGAGATGGATATTTTCGGCATCACGGCAGACGGCAAAGAAGAGCCGATCTTCATTAAAGGCAACTGGGCATTCTAATTGAAAAAACAATAAAACCGGATGCTCTCGATCCAAGAGAGTCATCCGGCTTTATTTTATTAAGCGCCCGCTTCTTCCAACGGCAAGAGCTGCTCGCGAATAAGCTTGACGCGAGAGATTCGTTTGTTGTCGGTCTCCTCCACCACGTACGTGATTCCGCCATATTCTACGGTTTGCCCGACCTGCGGAGGCAGGATATCGATCCTTGAATATAACCAACCGCCAATGGTGTCATAGTCGTCGGAATCCAGCTCCAGGCCAAATCGGTCATTGATGGACTCGATCAGCATAAGCCCGTCGATCGAATACACATTCGTGTCCAGCTGCTCGATGCCAGGACGTTCTTCATCGAACTCATCCTGAATCTCACCCACAATCTCCTCGACAATGTCCTCCAACGTCACCATCCCAGAGGTCCCGCCGTATTCATCGATCAGGATCGCGATTTGCGTCCGTCCCCGCTGCATGCGCTTCATCAAATCACTGATCGGAATCGATTCCGGGACGGCCATAATCGGACGTATTAGATCGCGGAAATTCCGGTTTTGGGAGCGGATCAGATCTTTAATATGAATAAATCCGATAATATGATCTTTATCATGATTGCAGACAGGATAACGTGTTCTTGTACCTTCCAAGGCGATTTCCAGGTTCTCTTCCAGCGAATGCTGCGTATACAAACAGATCATTTCTGTTCGGGGGATCATAATCTCACGGGCGGTTGTATCAGCAAACTCAAAAATATTGTCGACCAGCGACATTTCCGTACTATCGATCAAACCGCTCTCGCTGCTTTCCTTCATCATCACACGGATTTCTTCTTCCGTGTGCAGCGAGTCCTGCTCCGTTACAGGCGCAATGCGAAACAGTCGCAAGAGACCGGCGGAGAGCCCGTTTAACAGCCAGATGAACGGGTACATCAACCGGTAAAAGATGCTCATCGGCCAAGCGAGCCATAACGTAATAGTCTCGGCTTTACGGACAGCGATCGTCTTGGGGGCCAACTCTCCCAGCACGATATGCAAAATGGCGATCAAGAGAAACGAAACGGCTAACGAAATGATAAAACCCGGCCGTTCACCCAAGCCCATCATCTCGAACATCGGCCCTAAAATTCGGGCAACGACAGGCTCGCCAAGCCATCCAAGCCCAAGCGAACTGAGGGTGATCCCGACCTGACAGGCTGACAAGTAACCGTCCAGCTTGCTTAACAGCTCTTTCGCGATTTTCGCGCTCCTTCGCCCCTCCTCAGCTAACGCCTCGATGCGGGAGCTCCTCACCTTCACAATGGCAAATTCAGCCGACACAAAAAGTCCGTTAAGCAACACCAATAACACCATGAATCCTACGGAATAAAGACTCGGTAAAGGGTCACTCAATACGTTTCCTATTCCCGCCGATCCGGCGGCGAATAGGTGCACCTCCTTCGTGGATTAAAATCATCAATATTCAATTGCATTCGATATGAGAAAGACAGCTTTAATTTCCCAAGGGATTCATCTCCTTTATTTCCAAACCGTTACATTCGATATATGAATTCTTCTTAATTATATTATTATACACTACACAGTCAAACGCTGCGGTATTCCTAACGAACAGGCGTGGCAGGCTGGAAAAAATAAAAAAAGGCCCCCTTGAAATCCCAAGGGAACCAGAGTGCGCTTATCGAGTTGGCGGCGGGGATCCAATCACACCAGGATATTGATAAATCAACGGCTCGTCAAACGTCGCGTAGTCGAAATTGACCATCAGCAAGACGGTCCGCACGCCGGTAACCGGATCGCTAATAATGATATGATCGCGACCAGCCGCTTCCAGCACACCTTTAAAGACTTTAGCGTTCCATTCGCTGTTGTTCTCGTAGGTCATGTAAAACGTGCCAACTTTGCCCAAATTCAGACGGAAAATATTTTCAATGTAAGATTGCTCATACACCTGCGTCGGCATTGGCATCACCATTCCGGTGGGCGTCATCGGGCTTCCGCTGGATACTTGCGGCGGCATGCCAGTTCCGGTTGTCTGCGGATATCCGCCTCCCATCGGCATCATCGGATAAGTACTTTGGCCCGCAGGATACGCAGCTGGCCGGAATTGTTGAGTAAACATGAATTCCATTCCTCCTCAAAATTAATCAAGCGATACGATAGAGTTAATAGACGGATGGACAGTCTTGCCCGGATGGAGCAAAGAAGCAATGTGCCTTATATCGGCCGGTATTTTGTTGGTTATACCAAGTGCCAGGACAATCACCCGTTGGCCTGAAGAACCATAACGCATTCGACGCGGGCCAAATTCGTTCCCCGTTAATGACACGTTGGGCCAATTTGATATCCCGGTCGCGTGCGCGTTGATAGAAATACCCCTTGATCGTTGCTTCGAATCCGCCTGGACGTTGAAACACCATCCGATTCATGTCGCGAACATCCCGAAAGTCCAAGCAATCTGCCAAGATTCGGTTCACGCCGACATTGCCGACCATCAACATCCCTTGTTCGCCTTCTCCTTCCGCTTCTGCGCGCATCAGGCGCGCCAGCAGCTTCACATCTTCGGAGTTCGCTTTAATGACGGCCAAGTTGGGTCCTCCTCCCTCTCTGCTGAACGGTATATCTTATGTGCATCTGCCTATTTTGGTGCTAGAAGCTGGTAAAAATTCGGTGTCAAGGCGAGGAGTCAAGGTTTTATGTGAATACGGTTACAATCTTGAACATTTCGTGTCTATTTCTATGGACGCGCTTACATGAATAGCATATACTGTAGTTAAATAATGTTTTTTTATACGGTTTTGCTGGTTTGTTTATAAAACGGTTGCTTCATTATACCTTTTAGGAGGTTACCTCATGAAAATCGCGATTATTGGCGGCGGCCTGGCCGGGCTTACGGCTGCTGCATACTTGTCGGACAACGGCAATACGTCTGGTACCGTGTTTGAACGGAGCCCCCAGCTCGGCGGACGGGCTTTCACCTATGAGAAATCGGGATTTACTTTGAACTATGGAGCACACGCAGTGTACGGCATCGACAGACATACGCTCCATGCGATGGAAGAAGAGCTGCATTTGAAATTCCAGAGCAAACAGGTCGATAAACGTAAAGTGAT
The DNA here is from genome assembly GCF_032465655.1 of Paenibacillus sp. 3LSP. NCBI lineage: Bacteria > Bacillati > Bacillota > Bacilli > Caryophanales > Paenibacillaceae > Paenibacillus > Paenibacillus sp. 3LSP. The sequence continues at coordinate 20,473 of NZ_JAWDJI010000098.1, forward strand.
GTACGCTAAGCACGGACGGTTAACCCCTGCCCCGCTGGATTTCGTAAACATTATGAAGACGAATGTGTTGACTCCTATGGAGAAAGTCCGGTTTGTCGCTGAAATCGCGGCCGTGATCGGTAACATCCATCATTTGAAGCAGTATCGGACGCTTGGCGAATATTTGGAGCATTCCCACGCCTCGGCAGACGTGAAGGAGTTGTGGGAGCATCTCGTGTGCTCCAACTTCTTTATTACACCGGAGGAAGCTCGCAAAGTGCCGGGTTCTGTCATCTCCGAGTACTATCATAACCTCTTCCTCTCCAGCCGACCGGTCAGCTACATTCTTGGCAGTTGGGCCACAATTACCGACCAACTGATCAATAAAATCAAAGACAATGAGTCTTGGGAGATCGCAGTGAAGGAGCCGGTCGAATCAATTACGATGGAAGACGGGAAATTCGTGTTAAACACGAAGACCAGACAGCAGCTTGTGTACGATCAAGTGATCTTCGCCATGCCAGTGCAGCAGGTAACTAAACTGCTGGAGGAAACGCCTTGGGCAAGTGCACTGGATCCGTACAAGAACAACACCTCAACCGAAGTGCTTGTTTACGATGTTGGCTTCTCGAAAGTCGTTGCCCGTCCGTTCCACTATATCAGCGACATCGATCATAAAATCTTTATCAGTGACGTCTCTGCCACAGATTTCACGGTGGCCCCTGTTCATGGCCAGTTATTGCAAGGTATCGCTTACTTGAACGATGACTTCCCTGATGAGGAGCAGAAGAAGCAATACCTTGAACAGAAAACCCAGCAAATGGAAGCTCTCTTTGATACGTACTATCCAAATTGGCGCGAGTTTGTTGAAGTCAAACGCGTGTCGAAGAAAGCGATGGTAGCAAGCGTCAAAAATATTTACACCAATCAGCTGCTGCCTAACCGTCTGGCAGGTGTGCCGTTCTTCTTCTGCGGCGACGGCTGCCAAGGGAAAGGTGAGTTAGCTGAACGCGCCTTTTCCAGCGGCCGGGCTGTAGCTCAGATGATCCTGGAACAAGCGAATACCAAGGCCTTATCCATTTAATCCAAACAAAAACAGAAGCGTACACAAGAGTCGGGATCGTCCGACGTATTGAGACGCTTCTGTTTTTTTGCTGTATTCCAATCTTACTCTGCCTGCCTTTCCTGTAATTATCGTGTGTCTTTCCTTCTTCTCACTTACCCGGAGCTATGAAATTTTCGGTATTCCTGCAGCTCAGTCCGATAGGTGCGAACAGACCGCTCGAACCCATGGTAACGACGGCCTTGGAAGGTCAGCTTGCCTTCGTCTCCTTCCGCACATTGTCCGTATTCCACGCCCGACACAGCAAACTCCAAACGATCACCGCTTTCGACCTCAAAGGTCATATAATACTTCGTGTCAGAACGGTTCACCGAGGTATCGGTGTCATGGCGGTGGCTGACCTCGGTCCGTTTTCCGACGATAACGGAATGGACGCTGAGTACAGGCTGCCGGTGGTTTCCAATCGCGCGAAGAAGCCCTCCTGCTGCTGTCGCAGCCAAAATTCCGACGATGACAACAAACAAGATGGGCAGCGCCGTTTCCACTACCCCAAACATTTCCGTCCACGACTGCATCGCTTATCCCTCCTTCGAGAGGTTGCTCCGTACCGCTGTTCTCTCCTTTCCCCCTAAGTATATGCGGTCCCGAAAAAAACTTGTTATTCATCCTGTCCGGAAAATATGCCACTCTTGTCCAAGATATCTGAGAGAAAAGAAAAACCTCCGATTCGTAGTTACGAATGGAGGTTATTATGGTGTGAAACCAGAACGATCTATCTTAAGCATAGTACTCAAACATCAGTTGACGGGTCTCTTCAGCGCCATCGGCTTCCATTTCGAATGCTTCGTCAAGTCCTTTCTCTGCCCAACAAGCTTTGCAAGCTTCTTCTGTCGTGCATAGATGAGCATCTTCACAGGTGTAGCAGAACTGCAGGTAATTACGGGTTACAACCTCTTCTTGAACAGTTTTCATAAGGCTCCACTCCTATCATTATGGGAGCGTTCGCTCCGATTTTGACTTGCCTGTGATTGATCTTCCTTACAAGTTAAATATATCACAAAGTCTGGAGATAGTACGTGATTTATTTCACAATATAATGAACATGATCATCCTACTTATTTTTTATACAAAAAAGCATGGCTCTTACGCCATGCTTGCTTACAACCTTCGTTTCGTTTATAACACCTGCCAGGTTCGTCCCCCATCCTTCGTTTGCATCAGGAGCGAACGCTTCTGATTCTCTTGGGCAACGAGCAGCCACCCCACTCGGGAATCAAAGAACTGAAGCTTCACAATTTCAGGGTAGTCGATCATCGTTTCAACCAATTTGTTGCTTACCGGCAACGGCTCCCAGCTCGCGCCTTGGTTTAGCGTATGATAGACGGTTGAATCTAATATCGTCCAACCTTCGTTACGCGTCAGGAAAGTCGGGGCCAGCTTCTCGTTTAGGCCGGTTTGCCAGGACAACTGAAACGGCGCTAATGTCCAGGTGTTGCCGGCATCTTCCGTAAAGTAACCATTAAACTTAGTGGAATCTCCCCGGCTGCAGCCCACAGGTATCCACCCTTCTCGCACGCTGCCAGAGAAGAAGGATACAGGTCCAACTGTAAAGCTGTCGCAGGTTTTATACTTGTCCGGATTAAAGAAATGATCGTTTTGAGTCCAAATTAATCCACCGTTCTGAGTCGTATACAACGTTGGAAGTCCTTGATTGATTTCGGTTACAAAACCATGCAGCGGGCTCGTAAAGGCCATCGAAGTTTGCGTCCCAGGGATTAATAAAGGACTGTCCTTGTTCTCAAGCAGCAGTTGCATCGGATCCGTCCCTCCAAGCAGAACTTCAAAGGTTTGGGCCCCGTCATCCGTCTCATATAAAGATCGTGTTTTATTCTCTCGCACATTGCCCTCAGAGAGCAACCATCCATGATCCGGATCGGCAAAGACCATCGCCTTCACTTCCCCTGTTCCCGGGAACGAGGTCACCTTCCAAGTGGTTCCGCCGTCGGTTGTACGGAGGACAATCGTGTCTCCGGAACCGGCAGAATTTCGCACGATAAAGCCATGATTCGGATCTAGAAAAAAGATATCCTTGCCATACTCCGGCGTCGTAGCAAACGGTACGGAGGCAGCAGGTGAGATGTTCGTCCATGTTTTGCCGTTATCTGCTGTAATATAAAGTCTCAGCTCGTTACGCGTAATCCCCCACGCTAATCCCGTCGTTTCACTGAGCAATTGAAAATCGGTGAGACGGGTTTGAATCTGGTAGCGGTTATTCGTGTTCTCCGCCGGAGCGGCGGCAGGATTCCCCTGGTTCTCGGAAGCTGCAGGATTGATTACAGTAATCGTTTGTCCATCATCCTCAGAAGGCTCGTCTAGTACCGGAGTGGCAGCCGGAGGCGGCTCTGAATTGCAAGCCGTCAGAAGCAGCACCATACCCAGGGCGGTTCCGGCAATCTTAAGCCATAGGCTCAACCTGAACCACCTCGCTTTCTGCAGTTAGATATGTTTCATTATAACATACATGTTTTTCTCACCGTTACAATCGGGGGTCGTTCCCAAAGTTAACTGAGAAATGCTGATTGGGTTTATAGACAGCGAAAGCGTACCCTTTACTCTGTAAATATTCGATAACTTGGGGCAAAACCTTTACCGTCTGCGCCTTCTCATGCATCAGAATAACCTCAGTATCCCGGTGCGTTTGCCGCTTCACTTCTTTCAGAATCGTGCTTGGGCTGTTCGGGTATTTCCAGTCCATGGAATCGACTGTCCAATCCCACATCTTAAATCCCGCTTCCGCGATATCGCCGCGGAATTTCTCACCGATCTCCGGTTTGCTGCCGTAAGGCGCACGAATCAAGGTTGGTGAAGTGCCGGTAAGCTTCTCCATCAGCTTCTGTTCCTTCGTAAATTCTGCGATGAAGTTCGTCGACCCTTTGCCATTATATAAAATCTTCTTGTTGTGCGTCATGCTGTGCAAACCTATGTAATGTCCTTCCTGCAACACCTGGTTTACGATTTTCTCATTTTTGCTTACCTGATTCCCAATCATAAAGAAGGTCCCATGAATCTGATAATGCTCTAAAATATCGAGCAGCTGCTCCGTATACTTGCTAGGTCCGTCATCAAAAGTCAGATAGATGACTTTGGGCTTTACAGTCGTTTTTGACTGATTACTCTGCTGTGCTGGAGATTTTGCTTCGACCTCAGGTAGTACAGCTGGCGGAGCAGGTGCCCGTTCGGATTCCGCCTTCTGGGAAGCACCTTCCTCCTGGCTTGGAGTCCCCTTCGGCTCCGCTTGGGTGTTATCTGGTTCTGACGGAGTGCTGTTTGAATCTGCCGGTGTAACCGTTGGCTCCGTCGTTTGCTGTGAGGACGCAAGATTAACGCTCTGTCCCTTCTCCGTTTCCCCTGCAGATGCCAATTTTGCCGGGATGACCACCTGGGTTGGTGATTTATGCGGAAGGGATCCGTTGATCATCGGGGTGACTGCTACCGCAGTCAAAGCAAGGGATGATGCCGTCAGCACGAGAGCAGCTGTGATAATCAGTCTCGTACGTCGAATCATTTTGGAATGTGCGTTACGCTCTCCATGCTTGTTACTTCGTTTCCCGTAAGGCGACATCTCATTCACCGGATTCCTCTCTCTCTTTTTCTATTTAATAGAATAATATAAAGTGAGAGTTTCGTCCTTACAGAATCGTTAATCGCTGGTTACAATGTGATAACAACTTTCAAAAAACGACACTTAGTTAACATAACAATATTTATGTTTATAATTGAAAGGGAACATAAGAAAACCGCCTTCCATTAGAAAGCGGCTCACTGGATGTAAAATCCGATTTTTTCTATTCATCCATCTTCAACACTTCTGACTCAAAGGACTGAAAAGTATTTTCCAAGCCCATGATCACATCTTTGAATTTCATATATCCTTCCCAGGTAATGCTTCTGCATCGAAAAAGCGCACCTTCACATGCGGATGATATTTATCGATAATCTCTTATAATCCCCCCGCATACTTCCTGCGTTCCTCTCGTGGTAATGCCAGCCAAGAAGGGTGAAATTCCAATAACACAATCAACATGTAATGCACTTGAAATCCCACCTTAATTTAGAAAATGACTGTGCTTATTATATTATTTAAAATGTGAACATCTCAGATTTTACTTTAAATTTAGAACTTTCTTCGGGTACAATGGTTGTAACCCAAATACATAACGCGCTTTCTATCTATGACGAAACGAAGCGCCCTGAAGTGCTTGCATCCTGAAGGTTAAGAAACCCACCAACGGTGCAAGCAAAAGTATGGAGAACACGACGAGGAGATGAAAAACATGAAAAACCAAATGAGTTCCAGCCGGGTTGTAATTATCGGCACCGGAGCGGTTGGTGCGACAACCGCTTATACGTTGCTCTTAAGAGAACGGGTGTCCGAGCTGGTCTTGATCGACGCCAATAAGGAGAAGGCACTGGGCGAAGCCCTGGACATGAACCATGGTCTTCCCTTCACTGGTGGTGTAAAGCTATGGGCTGGAGATTACAGCGATTGTGCGGAGGCTGATGTCATTGTTATCGCCGCAGGCGCTTCTCAACGTCCAGGCGAGACGCGGATCGATTTGCTCAAACGAAATGCCGTTATTTTTGACAGCATCATTCAGAATATTGTGAAATACAATAATCACGGCATCATTCTCGTAGCAACGAACCCCGTCGACATTCTGTCCTACGTTACATTGAAGAAAAGCGGATTCCCGTCCAACCGTGTCATCGGCTCCGGTACCCTGCTGGACAGCGCACGTTTCCGTTACCTAATTGGACAGAACAAGAAAATTAACCCACGCAGCATTCATGCTCATATCATCGGCGAACACGGGGATTCCGAGGTTCCGCTCTGGAGCTTGGCGAATGTCGCCGGCATCGGCTTGGAATTCTCTGATGAAGATCGTGAAGAAATCTTCAATAATACGAAAAACGCTGCATACGAGATCATCAACGCCAAAGGGGCTACATACTACGCGATTGCGCTGGCGTTAGACCGCATCATCGTCTCGATATTGCAGAACGAAGGCTCCGTTCTGAACGTCTCGACATTGCTGACGGATTATAACGGTGTCTCCGATGTATACCTTGGGGTACCGAGCATCGTTGACCGCTCCGGCGTCCGCGAAGTGCTGGATTTGAAGCTGGATAGTGAAGAGTTAACTCGGTTCCACGCTTCGGCGAATAAGTTGAAGGCGGAAATCGCCAAGCTGGATCTGTAATCCTCACCCATAAAATGCAAAAGAACGTCCGAACTGCTTATCTGCGGTTCCAGACGTTCTTTTTTATTTATTTCATCCCATTAATCATTATAATTCACTAGGTTAATTCATAAGCTGAGTGATCTCTGCACCGTTCTGCTTCGCTTAATCTGTCGCTGAATCAATGCCCCGCCTTCAGCTCATCAACATGTTTCACATGCTTATGGTTTAGGGCAATAAAAATTACCGACAACAGGACGAAACCGGCGCCAACGAGGAACGGGACATGTGGATTAAACCACTCGGCCAGTTTGCCTGCCATATACGGTGCGACCGCTCCGCCCAGAAAACGGAGGAAGCTGTAGGCAGCCGATGCTGTGGAACGCTCAACAGGTGCCGCGTTCATAACGGCTGTTGTGATCAGTGTATTGTTGTTCCCCAGCACTGCCCCGGCGGCAATGACAGCTATGATAATCACCCATTGATGGTTCGTCCAAATGCCCATCACAAGCATCATCAGTGCGTAGAGGGACAGCATCACTGCCATCGATTTTACCGTACCAAACTTCTCCTGCAGCTTCGGTGCAGTAAATACGGAGGTGATCGCCAACAAAATCCCCCACGCCAAGAACACGTAACCTAGTCCATGTTCATCCAGCCCCATCACGAAGGGAGCATAAGCCATCAGCGTAAAGAAACCGATGTTATAGAAGCAAGCAGTTAAGCCGAACACCACTAGCGAACGATGGCGCATGGCCAGAAACGGAGCCGCCAATGAAGTACGAGATGCCTTTGAGCCGGTACTTGCGGACGAATTAGGCATGAGGGTGCTAAGTCCAATGAAGGCGATCACCATCAGCGAGGCGACCCCAAGAAACGGTCCGCGCCACGACACCGCACCGAGCCAACCGCCAACGAGCGGGCCAACCGAGATGCCGAGACCTACTGCAGCTTCGTACAAAATGACCGCTCTGGCCGTCCCGGTGCCGGATAATGTGACGATAGCCGACAAAGCGGTAGCGACAAACAAGGCGTTTCCAAGTCCCCAGCCGCCGCGCAATCCGATGATCGTCCAGACATTACCAGCTAATCCGCCGAGCGCGGAGAAGACCGCGATCAAAATGATGCCGGAAAGCAAGGTCCACTTCATGCCAATGCGCGAAGAAAGTGTGCCTGTAATTAACATTGCGACCGCCATGACAGCATTATAGCTGGTGAACAGTAACGTTACCTCGCTGGGGGTTGCGTTCAAACTGTTCGCGATCGCCGGCAGGATCGGATCAACCAATCCGATGCCCATAAAAGCGATGATCGCGGCAAAAAAAACAGCCCAAACGGCCTTGGGTTGTTTGATAAGACTCGCCTGCTCGAGTTCTAAACGCTCCTTCGTTTCTGCGTACTGAATGGTGTTTGATGATGACATAAAGACTCCTTTCCCGGGTTATAAAAATGATTTAAAGGAATGCCTGATCACATCTCCCCGACTGATAATTCCAACAAGCACTCCGTTGCGTTCGACCGGGAGCTTCTTAATCTGTTTCTTCCCTAAGATCGCCGCAATGTTCTCAATTTCCTCATCCCACGGCACGGTGTAAACTTTCTTCTTCCCGATTTCCATGACGTTGAGATCAAGCAGGCGCCGTACACGCTGTTCAAAATCTTCATGGTCTCCTTTAAACACAGCAACGTAATAAATTGAATCTACCACAACGTCGCGATGTTTACCGATGTAACGCATAATATCGCCATCACTAATGTAGGACACGATCTCATTGCGTTCATTAACGATCGGAAGTCCACTGATCCGGTATTCCATGAATCGTTCAATCACAGAACGTACCGTATCGGTTTCTTTGACTTTGTAAACGTGTTTGATCATGATCTCATGCGCTTGCATGGTTATCCCCCTCATGAAATTGTATTATACAACTATATAAATTGTTGTCAATTGCTTGAATGCATAAAAGCGCTTTCTGTTTAGGAAGCCCGCATTCATTTAATTTCTTTTCCATTCTATGATACGATAAAAATATCCTATCTGGCTGTGAGGTATTTAAAATTATGGATGACAAATCACTAGAAACAATCGAACTGGAACTTGCCGTCCTTTATCGACGAATGACTACTGTAACGGCTTCCCGCAAAAACGGGAGTCTAGACCGTGCCGCATATCTGCTATTACATCGGATCTATGATCAAGGTGCGGTAGGTGTCAAAGCTTTGGCCGAAGAATTTCAATTAGACATCTCAACCGTCAGCCGCCAAGCAGCGGCTTTAGAACATAAAGGATATGTCAGACGAATCCCGGATCCGGCGGATCGTCGTGCCTTCTTCATGGAGATCACGGAGCTCGGTTTGAAGGAGTTTACAACTTACAAGGCCAACCGGTTAGCACGGATTCAAGAGCTGCTGGAAGACTGGCCAGCGGAAGACACCGTGACGTTTGCTGCTTTGTTGCAGAAATTTAATCACGAATTGATGAAGTTAAACGCAATAGCGCGAAATTAGTTTACATAATATCTATTACGTAACTTACTGGAGGTTACTCTGATGAATCACGTCGATTTACCAGTTGAAATCATCGAACGTACGGAATCCCCTCGCGGGGAAATCCAGCTCCAACGTCGCGGCGAGGAGTTTGAAATTATCAGCAACGGCACCTTTCTGATGGCGACGTATAACGGTGAGTCTGAGCGCTTGCTGGTCCGCCGCGCGTTAGAACTCGTGCCCTCCCCCGAGAAGGTGCTGATCGGCGGCTTAGGGGTTGGATTTTCGCTGCAGGAAGCCCTTCTCGATCCCCGCGTAATGGAAGCCACCGTGGTGGAGATTGAAGACAAGGTGATTGAGTGGAACCGGACGGTTTTGGCGCATGTAAACGATGAGGCCTTAGCGCATCCGAGAACACGGTTGATTCATGGAGATCTGGTCGCCTGGATTCGAGCAACGGCGGAGACCTTTGATCTGATCTGTCTGGACATTGACAACGGTCCGGATTGGAAAGTGTTTGACGCCAACGCGTCATTATACGATGAAGCCGGTCTGGCTGCGCTGCAAAGCCGGCTGCGGCCCGGCGGCTGCCTCTCCTTCTGGAGTGCTACCCCTTCCCCGGATTTCGCCCTTCGGCTCAAGGAGGCGTTCGGAGAGGTAGAGATCCGTGAGGTACCGCAAATGCACGGGGAGCCCGATTATATTTTCTATGTCCGTGGATCTCACTGCTAGTCAGCCATTCAGGAGGTGCCTTTATGCAAATTCAAAAAGTGATCGACCGCAAGAAATTGGATGAGAAGGTCGTATCCATGCCCTGGTTCGTGCAGCAGTTTATCGATTATAAGCTGCCTGATCTTTCCCCTTCTACACTTTTAGAGTATGTACGGGATTACGAACAGTTCTTCAGCTGGCTTCGAGCGGAGGGGCTAACTGCAGCGCAGACAAATGCCCAAGTGACCCTCCACGACCTGGAGATTCTACATATGGAGAGCATTGTGGGGTATCGGCTTTACTTAACCACACGAACTGAAAGCACGAACTCCAAAATTACAGTCTCACGCAAAATGTCTTCCTTACGCTCGTTGTTCCATTACCTCAGTCAAATTGCCGAAGACGAGAACTTCTACCCGCTGCTAAAACGAAACATTATGGCGAAGGTAGAGATTAAACGAATCCATAAACCGAAGGATACCGCGGCTAAACTTAAAGGCAAAATATTGGAAGAAGACGAGTTAACCGAATTTATTGCCTACATCGCCGAAGGATATGGGCGGGATGTAGCAGACAATAAACAGGCGCTTTATGCGTATGAGCTGAACAAAGAACGCGACGCCTGCATTGTCAGCTTGATTCTGAACTCCGGATTACGTGTCTCTGAGGTCGTTAACCTGAACATCGATGATTTGGATCTGGCAAATAAGCTGGTTTATGTATACCGGAAAGGTAACAATGACGAGTCGTTCAAAACGCCGGTGTACTTCCGAGAGCAATGCAGAGACGATTTAGCTGCCTATCTGACACTTCGGACATCACGATATCGTACACCCAAGCGGGAGAAGGCCCTGTTCGTAGCCATCCCCAATGGACAAAAAGAAGGAAAACGGATGACGAAACGCGCGATTCAAGCGATGATTATCAAGTACGCCAAACGTTTCGGCAAGCCGTACCTGACGGTTCATAAGCTGCGGCATTCCTTCGCCACCGACTATTATTTGCAGAATGATATCTACAAGACCAAAGAGCAGCTCGGTCACGCGTCGACGGAAACAACCGAAGTGTATGCACATCTCACGGACAAGACGATGTCCGAAGCGATTGAGCGCCGGGTCAGCAGCTAGCATTAGGTATAATCACAGAAGGACTTCCCGTCTCAATGATGGGAAGTCCTTTTTTGGCTCCGCCTACATCAAGTTATGTCGGATGTACGCTGCCATTCGCTTAATCTCATCCCGTTGAAACCGGCGGATCCCAGACGGATTAGCGGCGAAGTTCGCCTCCTTCTGGATAACCGCGATGACTTGCTGCAGTTCCTGGATCAACGGCTCGTCCTCTGTGGAGCGCAACAAGACCATTTTCGGATACCTTTCCCGCTTAAAGCCTTCAACCAGAATCAAATCATATTGAGCAAAATGCTCAATCAGCTGAACCAGCGGTGTTTCCTGCTCCTCGAACACGGCCGTTCGCCATGGCGAGGTAATCGCCGCCCCCGCTGCTCCTGCCGCTCGGAAACGAAACGAATCCGTTCCCTCTCGATCGGCTTCGAAACCGTGCAGGTCATGTTTGATGACAGCTACACGAAGATTCATATCATTAAATATCTTCACCAATCGGGTGATGAGCGTTGTTTTTCCGCTGTTTTTATAACCGACGATTTGTACTACCGCTGCCACGCCCGTTTCCTCCCTCGTCCTTCCTATGAACACATTCCATTAGAGATCGCTGCCTGGCAGCTTCAGTATGGTTACCCGCTCGCCTGCCTGCATCTCCGTGTTAGAAGGAGGAATCACGATTAGTACGTCGCTGTCCTTGATCGTGATCATTACGCCCGATTCATCCAGCTCCGCAGGAATTGCGTAGAGCTTGCTTTCCCGCACCTCCAACCGGCCGCGGACAAACCGGGTAAAGTTGTTGATCTTTCTGTAAGGACGGGCGAGTTCAGCGGTGAACTCAGGTAAAAACGGCTTCGCAACCCCCATCATCCGACCGATTGCCGGACGCACAAACAGCTCGAAGCCCACAAAGCAAGCCCCGGGATTGCCAGACAAAGCGAACAATAGTTTGCCATCCTTCACTGCGGCAGATGTGACACTGCCTGGCCGCATCGTAACTTTGTTGAATAACATCTCCACGCTGTCGCTCGACAACAGGTCGGCCATGATATCATAATCACCTACAGACACACCGCCGGTGGTTACGACCAGGTCATACTTGGCGATCGCTGCTTCCACCTGCGCTTTCGCTTGGGCCAAATCGTCCTCGATGGCCTCAAACAGGATCGGTTCGCCGCCTGCTTCGATAATTTGACTATACAACATATAGGTATTGCTGTTACGGATTCGACCGTCCTGAAGCGGTTCATCGATGCGCAGCAGCTCCGAGCCGGTGGAGAAGACAGCAACCTGCGGCCGTTTCTTCACCGGAACGCGGTGAATGCCAAACGTCGCCAGCACCGACAGTTCACCAGCGGACAACCTGCGGCCAGGCTCAAGAATCACATCGCCCTCCGACAGCTCCAGACCCACTGGCGTGATGTTCTTCCCGGATTCAATTTCCCGGATCAATTGGATGTAAGGCTTGCCTTCCCGAGTCACGGCCTCAGTCATCTCAAACATCACCACGGCGTCCGCTTGATCGGGTACTTTCGCCCCGGTCATGATTCGGGCAGCTTGTCCGGGTTTCAATTTCACGTTGGGAACGGAGCCAGCAGGAATCTCATCAACCACTTCCAAGTAGACCGGATGTTCGGTATGACAACCCACAGTATCTTGGCTCAAGATAGCGAACCCATCCATCCCTGAACGCCGAAAATGGGGATAGGCATGAGGCGCAGTTACCGGCTCCGCCAAAATTCGACCTAACGCCTCCGGCAAGGGAACTATCTCCGATTCGATCTCCTTAGCGTAGGACAGAACGATCGCCTGGGCTTCAGGCACGGGCAACGCTTTGCGGCGAAATTTCGCCTGGTCCGTTGTCTTCATTGGGGATCCACTCCATTCCCTTGCTGCTCCTGTAAATATTGATCCAGCATTTCGGAGGTTTTCTTGGCAATCTCCCTAATTTCTTCTTTGCTTAAATTGTCGTAATGAATTCCCATGACCACGGTAACCGTTCGACCAAGCGCCTTGGATGCGCGGCGGGCATAGCCCTCGGTTAAGGTGTGTTCTTTATGCCCCGGTACGGCAGAGGTCAATACTTCGATGTCTCCCCCTGCTTGATAAGCGGTGGACGCCGCTCCGATATGGGAGACGCCTCCAGTCATTAGCAGCAGTAAATCGCGGCCAACCGGAATCGCTTCCAGCCTAATATCTTCAAAAGCCAATTTCCGCAGCTCCTTCCACTTGCAGTATGCCCTTTATTTTAAAGGATTCCGCGGATTTCGTCCAAGGTTTGAACCCCTTCCGCCTGCATCCAGGCCGTTAGGCCAGCAATTAGCTGTTCTCCCGCTCGAAGATGCACGAAGTTATGCGTCCCCACCTGAACAACGGCTGCGCCGGCCATAATAAACTCAACGACGTCCTCTGCGCTGCTGATGCCGCCCATCCCCATCACCGGCAGGGTGACGGCTTGACAGACTTGATGCACCATCCGCAATGCGATTGGCTTAATTGCCGGGCCGGACAGACCCGCATACAGATTATCGAACACGCTCCGCCGCTTGGAGATATCGATTTTCATCGCCGAAAACGTATTAATCAGCGAGACGCCATCCGCCTGTTCCTCCTGGCACATCACCGCCATACCTACGATATCCTCGGCATTCGGCGACAGCTTCACGATCAGCGGCAGCGTCGTTGCTGCTCGAACCTCTCGAACGACCTGACGGGCGATCTCCGTTTTGATCCCGTACGCCATGCCCCCGGCTTTGACATTTGGACAGGAAATGTTCAGCTCGATCATATCCACTGCAGTTCTGCCTTCTCGTCTCCGCCAAGCTTCATCCTCATCGATAAGCCTCGCGCCTTCCACATACTCTTCGATTGTATTTCCGCCCAGGTTTACGATCCGAACCAAGTTCAGCTGCTCCCATCTCGGACATTCTTCACGCAGGAAAGCGTGGATGCCCGGATTCTCCAATCCCACGCTGTTTAACATCCCCGATGCCGTCTCAGCTACGCGAACGCCTTCGTTCCCTGCCTTCGGATGCAGCGTCAGTCCTTTGCCTGACAACCCGCCGAGTTGATTGATATCGTAAATTGCACCATATTCCTTCCCGAAGCCAAACGTTCCAGAGGCCATCACAATCGGATTTTTAAAGGAAACGCCGGCGATTTGGCACAATAAATCCGTCATGCGAACACCACCTCATCCGCCAAAAATACCGGCCCATCCGCGCAAGCCTTCTTCCGGCCATCTCTGCATTTCAAACTGCAGACAAGGCATGCGCCGATTCCACACGCCATCCGATTCTCTAAGGAGACGTATACCTTCGCCTGACCTCCGATTTCCTCCTGTTTGCGCTGCACGGCATACAGCATCGGATGAGGTCCGCAAGCGATCACCGTATCGTACGCGCGAAAATCCACTTTCTCTAGAATCGAGCCGCCGACATCCACCGTCACGTTACCGCGGGCTAAAGTACGGAACTCCTCTACCATATACGGCTCACGGCTGAAGCCGAGATATACGTCCGCCTGCGGTGCTTCTCTCAGCGCGTAATAGAACGGAGCAATTCCGATACCGCCACCTACAAAGGCAATCCTTCCCACAAGCGACGGAAACCCGTTCCCAAACGGCCCATCCAAGGTCAAGCGGTCGCCCGGCTTCAGTTCAGACAACCGAGTCGTCCCTTCTCCCGCAACCTGGATCAAGAAATCCAGCCGATCCTCTTCAAGATCAAAGATGCTGATCGGTCGGGACAGTAACGGGTAGCGTTCCCCGGCGCGCAACATGTAGAACTGCCCGATTTTTCCCGTAAATCGCCCTTGTACCGACAGTTTGAACACCCCTGGTGATATTTCTTTGTTCGCCACTACGATTGCCATAAGCTCCCCCCATCCATTTGATTACACTTCATCAAAGGATGCATGTTTTTAACGGGTTCGTCTGTGACATCTCTCACAACTGGTCATAGGCAGTAATCTGCGCGATTTTGCACCGTCCATTATGATCTTTGCAAAGTTAGGGGATACTAGGGAACATGTACAGTTTTAGGATTGAAGGGGGACTTCACATTGCTTATACAGCTGAAGAAAGTTCTGGTCTGCTGTATGACCGCTTCTCTAGTCATGGCAGGCGGGACTCAACTGTATCCTGTTAAAGCCGACACAGCACGCGATCTCGAACTTAGGGGCCCAACATCTCAGGGGAATCAGGCGGACAATAAGGATACATTCATACCTGCAGGTACCACGTCAGCCGATCTTGGTGAACTGCGCCGCAAATATTCAGAAACCTTCATCTTCCGGGGACCGGAGGTGAAGCAGATTGCGCTGACCTTCGATGATGGGCCGGATCCGCGGTTTACACCGCAAATTTTAGACGTACTTCACCGCAAAGGGGTCAAAGCCACCTTCTTTGTGGTTGGGGCGCGAGCAAAGAAGTTTCCCGGCTTGTTGCGGCGGATGAGTCACGAAGGCCACCTCATCGGCAACCATTCCTATAGTCATCCGAACTTCCGTAACCGCTCCATTAAGCAGTTCCAGAGCGAGATTTTACGCACGGAGAAAATTATTCAGAACGTCGTTGGATATCGTCCCCAATTGATTCGGCCGCCTTATGGAGAAATTAAGGAAGAACAAGTCCAATGGGCGAAGAAGAACGGTTACACCCTCGTAAATTGGAATGTGGATTCCCAGGATTGGAAAGGGATCGACGAAAAGAAGGTGTTCTCCAATGTGATGAGTACGGCGGGCCCCGGCTCGATCATCCTTCAACATTCAGGCGGCGGCATCGGCTCCGACTTAACCGGCACCATTCAAGCTTTGCCGAAGATCATCGACGCCCTGCAGGCACAAGGGTATCAATTCGTTGATCTTTCTGAGCTGCTGCATACGACCAAATACCGCTGACCCGTATGAATCGGCCATTTGCCAGCAAAACCAAAAAGTCGGCCAGGACATATCCTGACCGACTTTTTGATCTACACCTCATGTTTAATTTAATACGTAAAGCGTCACATCTTGGAACCCAAACGCTTTCGCATTTGCCGCACTGCCTGGAATAAAGATATCGATCCGATTGCCTTTGATAGCTCCCCCCTGGTCAGTAGCCGTAGCTACAAAAGCTTGATCCGGCAGCCCATCATGGTTATGCCCGGTTACCAACACCTTCGTGCCCATCGGAATGACCTTGGGATCAACCGCGATGGTGCCCAGCTTCAGCGGGTTGCCGAAGTAGTCAACCGCTCCCCATTTTCCATTCTCGCTAGCGGATGCCGAATACGCGGAAGCTTTCACATTAATCGTTTTCGAGTAAGTAAAGGTTTTCCCCCACGCTTCAACCACGTTCCCCGTGGACATCACTTTCAGCTTGGAAGCGGATGCGGTTGTCGTCGCCGCATTTTCCTTCTTCGCCGGAGCAGCAGAAGCTACTCCTGTCGATTGCGTCTGGACGCCCGGAATGGTGATTTTCAATCCAGCGTATATATTACTTGGATTGATGGATGGGTTGGCAGCCATGAGTTTATTCATGTCTACGCCATATTTTTTGGCAAGAAGATAAAATGTATCTCCTTCCACGGCTTTATGTACCGCGTCTGCATGGACGGATATCGTCTGCATCGGAATCGTAAGGCTTACGGCAATCAGCGCCGTTGCTGCAAGTTTAGACCAAATACGAGTATTCAAGTGAATTGCCCTCCTTTTTACTGCGCCTGCGGAGTTAGTTGTCGGATTCGGGAAAAAGGATCATTCCCGGCGCATCGCCTCGATACGCTTCACCCCAAGAAAACAGTCAGCGTGACCGCTTCTGCTTTCATCTTTCGTCCCCCGCACCTCAAGTTCAGGTTTCGGCCTACTCAATATATCACAATTTTGTAACCAATTGGCCAGGTAAATCCCACCAAATGGCGGAATCCCTTGACTGGACTGGTTACATTTTTGTGTTCAAAAGTAAAAAGCGTGTAAACTTAGAGCATAGGGTCGATCCCTCCGAGGACAAAAAAAACCGCCCGAATCCTCGAACGGTTCCTCAAATTTATAATACTTTGCTTAAAAAGTCCTGCGTCCGCTGATGCTTTGGCGCCCCAAACACCTCTTGCGGCGTGCCTTGCTCCAAAATGACGCCTTGATCCATAAACAGGATGCGATCGCCGACCTCACGGGCAAATCCCATCTCATGCGTAACGATAACCATCGTCATGCCGCGCTCAGCCAGGTTCTTCATGACGTCAAGCACCTCTCCGACCATTTCCGGGTCCAGAGCTGACGTTGGCTCATCAAACAGCATCACATGCGGCTCCATGGCCAATGCGCGGGCAATCGCAATCCGCTGCTTCTGACCTCCGGAGAGCTGCGCCGGATAAGCATCCCGCTTATCCTCCAGTCCAACCGTGCGAAGCAGATCCATGGCGATTGCTTCCGCTTTGCTTTTATCGAGCTTCTTAACGCGAATAGGGGCCAGCGTAATGTTGTCGATTACGGTCTTGTGCGGGAACAGATTAAAGTGCTGGAACACCATGCCCATTTTCTCGCGGGTTTTATTGATGTCATGGCCTTTGGCAGTGATGGAAGCTCCTTCAAAGGTGATCTCCCCTTCGGTCGGAACCTCTAACAGGTTCAAGCAACGAAGAAACGTACTCTTCCCCGATCCACTCGGACCGATAACGACGACAACTTCGCCTTTGGAGATTTCCAGATCGATCCCGCGCAAAATATGGAGTTGGCCAAATTTTTTATGCAAACCTTTAACGGTGATCACTGGTCTTCAACTTCCTTTCGAACACGCCCAAAATCCGAGACAGCGTGAATGTCAGAATAAAGTACAGAATAGCAACAATCAAGTATGGCGTCATTCCGTCATAGGTGATGCCCACAATCGCGCCGGATTGGAACATCAATTCCGTAATCCCGATAATAGAAACGATCGATGATTCCTTGATAATGGTCACAAACTCGTTGCCAATGGCAGGGAGTACCGATTTGATTGCCTGAGGAATGATGATGTGGCGCATCGTCATCCCTTTAGTCATCCCCAAGGAACGAGCCGCCTCTCCTTGTCCACGGTCCACACCTTGAATCCCGGCGCGGAAAATTTCTGCCAGATAAGCTGAACTGTTGATCGAAAGCGTAATTGAACCGGATTCAATCGGCGAAAAATTAATGCCAAACATCGTAGAAAAACCATAATGAATAATGAAGAGCTGAACTAACATCGGGGTCCCCCGCAGAAATTCAACCCACGCATGCCCAATAAACCGGAGGATCCCCCAGGGAGACATCCGGACGAGGGCCACGATTAACCCTAGAATGAATCCGCACAACACACCAATGGCTGCTAACAGAAGTGTGTACTGAATGCCGGTAAGAAAATAAGTCCGGTACTCAATAAACATTGAAATCAAATCCATAAAATGTTCATTCCTCCCAGCCTAAAGTAGGACTCTTCAAGCAAAAAAACAGAAAATAGCGATAGGACTCGCTATTTTCTGCAAAGATGGATCAGTGTCGTATTATTTCTCTGCGAGTTCAGTAGCTTCTGTGACGAACTTGTCGATGCTTCCGTCACTCATCAGGCGATCCAGCGTCGCATTCACTTGATCCAACAATTCTTTATTGCCTTTTTTGACACCAACAACATAACCTTCATCTTCCGTCTCAGGTTTAGCATCCGTAATAACGATGCCTTTGACGTTCTTCACAAATGCTTTGGCTACCGGTCCTTCCAATATCGCAGCATCTACACGGTTCGAAGTCAGTTGCATAATGATGTCATTGATTTTAGCCAGCGAGGTCAGCTTGGCGTTTGGAATTTCCTTCGCCATATCTTCCTGGATCGAGCTCTTTTGTACCCCGATTTTTGCACCTTCCAGCGATTCCATAGTGGAGTATTTATCTTTGTCAGCTTCACGCGTCACAATGGCTTGTTCTGCAGTGTAGTAAATTTTCGACATATCGATTTGCTCAGCGCGTTCTGGTTTTGGACTTAATCCGGAGATAACTAGATCTACACGCCCGCTAGAAAGTTCGTTGAGCAAGGAGTCGAACAGCATATCCTTGATCTCCAGCTCCGCGCCCAGATCCTTGGCGATTTCCTTAGCGATTTCTACGTCAAAACCAACAATTTCGTCTTCACCCTGGTCGTTCTTGATGTGGAACTCATATGGCGGGAAGTCCGCACTCATGCCTACGATCAGTTTCTTAGCCGGTTCGGTTTGATCCCCACCTGCTTGAGTCTCATTTTGGTTCGCAGCTTGACCGGCGTTGTTTGCCGCGTTGCCGCTGTTATTTTTTTCCTGACCACAAGCGGCCAGCACCATAGTCACCATCAAGACCGCTATGAATAACATGCCCCATTTTTTCATGCTTTTCTCTCCTATTCTGCTTTTCTTTTTATCACACGACGATGATTACTGGGCTAATTATAAATCAGAATGCATATATATGCAAAACAATTTTCATGATATTCAAAAGTTTTCACAGAACTGCCCTTTTGCACCTCATAAATCCTATTTATCATACTTTGGTCAATTCAAATCTGAATTATGTTTCCCATTTGGTTCATGGTCCTTGCTGCCTTGGGGAATAATGAACATCATCACAACCCTAGCGATTTACGAGAGGAGGCGCCAATCTGTGCTGCTTGAAGCGCTCTACCACGTGCCCCGGGACAAATGGGCGTATGCCTATGACTCATCGACGATCCATCTTCGCATCCGGACGAAACGGGATGATGTGGAGCAGGTGATGGCCATGACCGGGGACAAATACGATTGGACAGGAACCTACCAGGAGCTGCCGATGGAAAAAACGGCCCATGATCGCATGTTCGACTATTGGGAGGTCGCGGTGCGTCCCAAGTTCAAACGTCTTTCTTATGCCTTTAAGCTTACGGCGGGAACTGAAACGGTGTACCTGCTGGACACAGGCATTCAATCGGAGGCTCCTCAACCGCCGGGGGAATGCTTTGAATTTCCGTATATTCATGAGAACGAAGTAGTCCGAGTGCCGGAATGGGCAAAGCAAGCGGTCTTCTATCAGATTATGCCGGAGCGGTTCGCCAACGGAGATCCCTCCAATGATCCCAAGCCAGTTGAAGCCTGGGGAGGCAAGCCGACCCGTGAAAATTACTTTGGCGGCGATTTGCAGGGGATCATTGACCACTTGGACGATTTGACCGACCTAGGTATCACAGCGATATATCTTACTCCGATTTTTTTGGCTCCATCCAACCATAAATACGACACCGTGGATTACAAACAGGTTGATCCTCATTTTGGAAACAACGACTTGCTGCGGGAGTTGGTGGAGCAATGTCATCATCGTGGGATCCGGGTGGTGTTGGACGCGGTCTTTAATCATTGCGGAGAGCATTTTCCTCCATTCCAGGACGTCCTCAAACATGGTGAAGCTTCCCCGTATGCAGGTTGGTTTCATGTCAACCAGTTTCCGGCGAGGGTAGAGAACGGGATCCCAACGTATGATACGTTTGGGTTCTTCCCCAACATGCCGAAATTTAATACCGCCAACCCGGAACTAAAAAAGTATTTACTCGAAGTCGCCGAATATTGGATTAAGGAGATCAAGTTGGACGGTTGGCGGCTTGACGTCGCCAATGAAATAGATCATTCGTTCTGGCGGGAATTCCGTCAGGTCGTCAAACAAGCGAACCCGGAAGCTTATCTGATTGGTGAGGTATGGAGCGATTCCTTGAACTGGCTGCTGGGGGATCAATTTGATTCCGTGATGAATTATCCGTTTGCGGATAAAGTGCTGGAGTTTTTTAACGGCGGTGTAGACGGGGCGGCCTTTTCCGATGAGATGGGTGCGCTGATCATGCGATATCCGCATCAAACGAATGAAGTGATCTTCAACATGCTGGGCAGCCATGATACCCCTCGCCTGCTGCCCCGTGTCGGCGGCGACAAGCGCAAGCTCAAGCTTTGCGTGGTGTTTCTGTTTACGTATATCGGAACGCCTTGCTTGTTCTACGGCGATGAGATCGGTCTAACTGGCGACGGGGATCCGGATTGCCGGAAGTGCATGGAGTGGGATCACAACAAGCAGGATCGTGAGCTGTATGATTTCTACAAGCTGATGATTAGGCTGCGGAAGCAGCATCCGGCGCTTCGTCACGGTCATTTTCGGTTTCTGCACGCGGAACCAGGGGATCCGTGTATCGTATACGAACGAATGGATGAGAAGATGCATTTTACCGTGTGGATGAACAATACCCCCAAGCCAGTCACCCTCACCCATCCGATGCAAACGAGCGATTGGCGGGACGCCCTTACCGAAGAAGCCGTGGCACCAACGAACGGGGTCATGAGCATTTCCTTGGATCCTTACGGCTTCCGCATTTTGTATCGGCACATTCAAAAATAATGACAAAAAGCGGACGAGCGAATCGTCCGCTATTTCTTTAGGCTCTCATAAATGTGAATATATTGTCTTGCCGATGCATCCCAGCCGTAATCACCGGCGAATGCATTTGCTGTTATCCGATGCCAATGCTCAGGCTGGCGGTAGAACGACACCGCCCGGCGAAGCGTGTACAACATATCATGCGCGTTATAGTTATGGAAGGTGAAGCCGTTGCCTTCGCTTGTAAATTCATTATAGGAACGCACAGTATCGTTGAGGCCGCCGGTTTCTCTTACAACGGGGATTGTGCCGTACCGCAGCGCCAATAGCTGGCTGATGCCGCAAGGCTCAAACCGCGATGGCATTAGGAAGATGTCGCTGCCGGCATAGATGCGCCGAGATAACGCATCGCTGAACTTGATTTGGACCGAAAGCTTCCCGGGATGACGCCATGCCGCTTCCCGGAACCAATCTTCATATGCGGGATCCCCGGTGCCAAGCAACACAAATTGCACATCGTCTGTGCTAAGCCATTCATCTAACACCCGAATGACCAGATCCAGCCCCTTCGGCTCGACCAGACGAGTAACCATCGAGATCAGCGGCGTATCCGGTGTTTCCGGCAGGCCCAGCTCCCGCTGAAGCACCGGTTTATTGGCGCGTTTCTGCTCCAAATTGCGACTGTAACGGGTGAATAGCTCCAGATCGGTCTCCGGATCATATAGTCGGGTATCGATCCCGTTTACGATGCCTGACAACCGACCGCTGATCGAGCGAAGCAGGCCGTCCAGCCCATAACCGTAGTGCTCGGTCTTGATCTCTTCCGCATAAGTGGGACTGACCGTCGTCACATGATTGGCGTAGACTAAGCCGGCTTTCATAAAGCTGACTTGATCATAATACTCGACGCCGTCCGGTGTGAAATAGTCCCAAGGGAGCCCCAACAGATCTCCCAGAATCTCTTTCGGAAAAATCCCCTGATATAACAAGTTATGTATGGTATAAACGGTTCGAATATTCCGGTATTCGTGCCGATCGCGGTAATGCTCCTTTAACAAGAGCGGGATCATCGCCGTATGCCAGTCATGGCAATGAATAATGTCCGGCATAAACCCGGTAAGGGGAAGCAGCTCCAGCATCGCCCGATCCAGGTACGCGAACCGCTCGCCGTCATCCCAATGACCATAAATCCCTGTTCTGCCAAAATAGTCTTCATTATCAATCATGTACACGGGAACCCCTTCCCATTCCAACCGGGAAATGCCGCCATACTTCTTCTGCCACCCCACCGGAACCGTACCGGTGCCAAGATGATGCAGACGCTCACGGTAAACTTGCGGCAGCTCGCGATATCTTGGCATGATGACCCGCACATCATGGCCCGCTTCAATCAGTGCCTTGGGCAGTGCCCCAATCACGTCAGCCAAGCCTCCGGTCTTGATAAACGGTGCGACTTCGGCCGCAGCAAACAAAATCTTCATCGTTTCACCCTCCTTCTTGGCGTTTGACGCTTCCACACGGTCATGCTCAGCGGAGGAAGCGTAACGGTCAGGCTTTGAGGCCTGCCGTTCCAAGCCGTTTTTTCGCTTAATTGCAGCTTGGGCTGCGGGTAGCCGAACCCGCCGAATCGAACATCATCACTGTTAAAGACAAGCTCGTACCGTCCAGGCAAAGGGACGCCAACACGATACTCCCTCCGCTCCTCCGGCAGAAAATTCAGCAGCACCAGCAACAGCTCCTGCGGTCGCGTTCCTTTTCGCACATACCCAATGACACTTTGCTGATCATCATCCGGAATGATCCACTGAAATCCCTCAGGCACATGATCCTGCTCCCACAGCGCCGGCTCTTGCAAATAAAAGTGATTCAACGCCTGGCAATACCCATGGATCTGCCGATGCGACTCGTAATCCAACAGGAACCAATCCAGCTCCCCTTGATCACGCCATTCGATAAATTGGCCAAATTCTCCACCCATAAATAACAGTTTTTTCCCTGGAGTGGTCAGCTGATACCCGAGTAACAGGCGAAGGCCGGCGAATTTTTGCTCGTAGGTACCCGGCATTTTGTCCAGCAGTGATTTTTTGCCGTGTACCACCTCGTCATGGGAGAGCGGCAGCGTAAAATTCTCCGAATAGGCGTACCAAATCGGGAACGTTAGCAAGTGATGACGGTGAGGTCTCTCGCGGAACGGCGTCTCGAAATAATCCAACGTATCGTTCATCCACCCCATATTCCACTTGTAATTAAAGCCAAGCCCCCCTTGATGCGCAGGGGCGGTCACTAACGGCCACGCGCTGGATTCTTCCGCCATCATCAAAGCATGCGGAAAATAACGGAACACGGCCGTGTTGAGCTGCCGTAAGAATTCGATCGCCTCCAGATTTTCGGTACCGCCCTTTTCGTTACGTGCCGCCGCCCAGGACGGCTTCTCGAAATCGTAACGAATCATGCTGGTCACGGCGTCGACTCTCAGCCCGTCGAAATGATACTTTTCAAGCCAATATATCGCGCTGGAGATCAAAAAAGAACGCACCTCGGGTTTACTGAAATCAAAACTAAGGGTCCCCCATCCGGGTTTCTCCGCTTTGGCCGGATCGGCATACTCGAACAAGGGCGTTCCGTCAAATAGACGTAATCCGTGATCATCTTTCGTAAAATGGCCCGGCACCCAATCGAGCAACACGCCAATCCCAGCCTGATGACAGCAATCCACGAAATACATTAAATCCTGCGGTTCCCCATACCGGCTGGTTGGGGCGAAATAACCGGTCGCTTGATATCCCCATGATAAATCATACGGATGCTCACAGAGCGGCATGATTTCGATATGCGTGTACCCCATCTCTTTGACGTAGGGGATTAGCAAATCCACCATCTCTCGGTATGTATAAAACGAGCCGTCAGTCTTTTGCCGCCAGGTCCCGAAGTGAAGCTCATAAATGTTGAGCGGCTGTGCGTAAGGTGCGCTGCGGTTCTGAATCCACTTCTCATCTCCCCAGATGTAGTTGTCCAATTCCGTGATGATGGAAGCTGTTTTCGGCCGCACTTCCGCATAAAAAGCATAGGGATCTGCCTTTAAGCGGGTCTTACCATCCGGTCCGGTTAAAGCATACTTGTAAAAACTTCCAACCGGAACATCCGGAAAAAAGCGAGTCCAAATTCCCGAATCGGGTATCTTATATAGTACATCACGCGTCCCTTTCCAACCGTTCCAGTCGGCGACAACGGCGACTTGGCATGCATTCGGGGCCCAAACAGTAAAGCGAACTCCACGTCTTCCCCCTTCGGTTACGGGATGGGCGCCAAACGTGCGGTAGCTTTGATACAATGTCCCCTCGCGGAACAAGTAAATATCCGTGGGAGATACGGCGGAAGCCCATGCTGATTCGGTCCTGGCATCAAACAAATCTGTCACCACCTTTACACCAAATGAAAGAACGTCAATTATTTTTAGAAATTCAAATAAAATTTCAGTATTTACATCAAAAAGATGTATTACTTTCGGATATTTTCCATATTTTATTTCATCTACATTATATCCTAATGTATGTGCCACACAGACCAAAACATGCGGGAGGGAAATGAAATGAGGAAAAAGGACTGTATTGCAATGCTTCTTGCCGGCGGAGAGGGGCGACGATTATCTCCGCTGACCACCAAGCAGGCGAAACCGGCCGTGCATTTTGGCGGACATTACCGGATCATCGATTTTCCTCTCAGCAACTGCGTCAACTCCGGAATTGATACGATCGGGGTTTTGACGCAATACGAAGCGGCTTCGCTCCATGAGCACATCGGTGAAGGAGAACCATGGAAGCTGAAGCACTCCGAGCATGGCGGGATCACTTTACTGCCAGCGTATCGGGAAGGCGTTGAGGAATATACAGGTACGGCGGACGCCATCTACAAGAATATGGCTTTTGTCGACGGTCATTCGCCCAAATACGTCCTGATCCTTTCGGGAGACCATATTTACCATATGGACTACCGTCACATGTTGGATTTCCATCTCAGTCACCAGGCCAAAGCAACGATTTCAGTTATGCCAGTACCCTGGGAAGAAGCCCATCGCTTTGGTGTCATGACGAAGGATGAACACAACCGGATTACGGAGTTCGCGGAGAAACCGGCGCAACCTGCGAGTAACCTCGCCTCCATGGGTATTTACTTGTTTGAGTGGGAGTTCTTAAAGCGCCAGTTGGAGGAAGATGCCGCGGACCCGAACTCCAGTCATGATTTCGGCAAGGACTTAATCCCTAAAATGTTGGCAGGCAGCGAGCCGCTGCACGCGTATGAATTCAAGGGGTATTGGCGGGATGTCGGAACGGTTCAAAGCCTATGGGAAGCGCATATGGATTTGCTGGTTGAATCCTCCGAATGGAAGCTTCATCGTGAGGATTGGCCCATGTTTACTCGAGAACGGCCGCTCATGCAAGGATGGGTTAAAAAACGTCACACTCCCGCCCCTTCCTCCCTCATTCATGATCACTGTTCACTCGAAGGCTATGTAGAACGTTCAGTTATTTTTGCTGGAACAGAAATTGGCCGGTATTCCCGCATCAAGGACAGCGTCATCATGCCGGGCGCGAAAATCGGCCGCAACGTCCAGATTGAGCGGGCGATTATCGGCGAAGGCGCGATCATCAAAGACGGTGCCGTCATTAAATCGGAGCCTGGAGACATCAGCGTTGTGGCCCCGTACGAAACCGTGTTTGCTAAACCGGCAAGCCGACCTCAACCCTCCCGTCTGCTTCAAGAAGTGTACGACAACGCCCCTCGGCTTCGGGCCGAAGGGTTGCTCTCCTAACCCAAAAGGGACCGCTTCGAAAGAATCCATGGATGATCTTTCGAGGCGGTCCCTTTGGTTTCTAGCTGTGCTATTGTCAAAAGTTAGAGTTGGGCATATATATCAGCGTCCAACTGATACAAGTTAAATTCTCTTCCGTTGTTGCTGCCCGTTCCTTGGAGCTGATACCCTAAGCCCTCGTATAACTGAACAAGCTTCGGGTTCTGGTTCCAGCAGTCTAACCGAATGCCAGGACGACCCAGCGCCTTGGAACGTTTCGCTGCATAGCGTAAAATTTCACTGCTCAGCCCGCGTCCGCGGTAAGACAACCGGATCGTAAGCCGGTGCAGGTAACTGTAACCGGGAACGTTCAGCTCACCCCAATAATCGGGATCTGAATCCTGCAGCGTAAACAAAGCCACCGGTTCGCCTGACTCATGCAGCAGGTATATTTCACGGTCTGCCAAGTACGACCGAATCAGTTCCGGCGTAAACTGCAGCGGGTTCCATTGATTCACACCATTTTCTTGCATCCAAGTCGCGGCTTCAACTAATATCTCCTGCACTGTCTCCAAATCCTCTTCGCCTGCCAGTGAGATGTCAAGCGTTCCCTGAGCGGTTTCTAGTTGATCGATAAGCTGTGTCATAGTAAGTCCCTCTCTCCACAAGTTTCTTTCTCTCTTTTTATATCTCACTATTAAGGTTTTGTCTCCGATTCGGTTACAGCTTCTTCCGTTCGGGTATCGCTTAACAGCGGTAAGATGACTGAAACGGTTGTCCCAACGCCAAGCTCACTCTGAATTTCCATTTCCCCATGATGCAGCTCAACCAACTGCTGACTGATCGCCAGCCCCAGCCCGGTACCGCCGCCTTGGTGATTCACCTGGAAGAATCGATCCTTCACTTTGTTTAAATATTCCTCACTGATGCCAATCCCCGAATCGATGACATCCACTTTCACGCGTTCATCATCGATACGATCAATCACCAGATGAATCCAGCTTTGTTCATGGGAGAACTTGATCGCATTGTCCACTACGTTGAGGAACACTTGCTTCAGTCGGTTGCCGTCGCCTCTTACCAAAGCGGTGCCGTCCGTTTTATCCTCGAGCTTCAGCTGAATATGCTTCTGCTCCGCTTTGGCCCAGACGTTGAGCATCGTCTCTTGAAGCAGCTCTTTGAGGTTCACCTCTCCGATTACGAGCTTCATCTCGTTGGATTGCAGCTTCGAGAAATCAAGGATCTCCTCCACGAGGCCAATCAAACGATCGGTCTCTTTCGCGATAATCCCCATCCCGATCTTCGTCTCCTCTGGATCGAAGCCGCCGGAGGTTAACGTCTCGCTCCAGCCTTTAATCCCCGTCAACGGCGTGCGCAGCTCATGTGAAATTGATGAGATAAAATCGTCCTTGATCTGATTGCTGCGGACGATCTCCTCGGCCATATAATTCAAGGTAGCTGCCAGTTCACCAAGCTCATAACGGTAATTGCCCTTGATTCGCGCATCGAACTTCCCTCGGGCCATTTGCGCCGATACGGCACGAATATTATTAATGGGCTTAACAATCGAGTTCGCCAATCCGATGCTAAACAGCGTAACGATGGCCAGTACAGCTGCTGAAACCGCAATCGACATGAAGGTCAAGTTCAGCAGCTTGGAATTGACCGACTCCATCGAGGTGACGTAACGGACGATGTATTGCGTATGCCCTTGGATCTGCAGCGGCCTTGAAACGGCCATCACCAGCTCGCCGGTCGTCGGTTGCCGCCCGATCCATTTGCCAACGTTCCCGGCTAACGCTTGCGGAACATCGCTGGTTTGAATCGCCTTATCAGCTTGGAACGGATTGGTGCTTGCCTTCACCTCGCCGTTGCGATCCAGAATCATCAGCTCGGTATTATCCAGCTCAAAGGTGCGGAGCATTTCCGTAAAATAATCCGGATCCCCCTCCGCATTCAATCGGACGAACTTCTGGAAGTAGTCCGAAGCCCACATCGAGTGATTGGACATGTGATTATAGATCGTATCGTAATAATACATGCGAATGGCCAATGTGAAAATCACCTCGACCATAAACAAGGTTACGAATACAACGATGAAATAGTGTAAGACGATTTGCCGTCCAATCCCTTTCTTGATCATTGTCCCTCGCCTTTCCACTTATAACCGTGCCCCCACACGGTTTGCAGGAAAGCCGGTTCGGACGGATTCGTTTCAATCTTCTGCCGCAGACGACGAATATTCACATCCACGATCTTCGGATCGCCCATATATTCCTTGCCCCAGACGTGATCCAACAGGACGTCACGGCTAAGCGGGGTATTCTCCTTCTCCAGGAAAAACTGAATCAACGAAAACTCTGTCGGGGTCAGTTCAATCAGCTGCCCGTTCTTCTTAAATTGCTTGGAGATCAAATCCAGTGTAAACGGTCCGGACGTAAACGTCACCTTCGCACTGCTCTCACGGTAAACATTCACCCGGCGCAGCAGGGATTGAATGCGTGCGATCAGCTCTGTTGGGCTAAACGGCTTGCTGACATGATCGTCCGCGCCCACGGACAACGCGTAGACCTTATCCTGCTCCTGCACTTTAGCGGTGAGGAAAATAATCCCGATCCGTTCATTCGTTTCGCGGATCCGCCGGCACACCTCAAAACCGTCAATCCCCGGCACCATCACGTCGAGGAGCGCGATGTCAATGTCCGGAACGCTTTGCAGCTTGCTTAACGCTTCGTTGCCGTCCGCCGCTTCGAGTACATCGAAGCCGTTCCGCTTCAAGTTAATGACGATAAAACTACGGATAGACTCTTCGTCCTCCAAAATCAGCACTTTGCTCAATTTGGTTGCCCCCTCTTTCAAAAAACGGCTTAACGTTTAATTTCCGTCTCGCCTTTGTTGACTTTTAAATCCGTATGACTGAGGAACCCGATCGCCTTATCGGCATCCCGTGCGAGCAGCTCCCAATCTCCTTTATTGCGCTCCCATTCCGACAGCGTAAAGAAGCGGATTTCCGCGACAGGCTCATTTGTATCGATCTTGACGAAAATGAGGTGCTCATTTTTGTCGGACTTCGTATCGATCGTTACATTGCCTTGCCATTCTTTCGGGAAGTTGAAGTAGAAACGTCCAGCCATATCCATGTATTGCTGCATGACGAATTTGAGGCCTTCGTTCTCATCCCACTGGTAATAGGAGAACAGCCACGGAATTTCATCAAATGAAATATACTCCCAGCCTTTGGGCTTCTCCAACATGCCGATTTCCAGCAGTCCATCATTGTTAACGTCACCGCTGAGAATCGGATACCCTTTGAGCGTCATATCCTGTGAAGGCAACAGGTTAACAAGCTCCCCGTCCTTCATCACAATCACCGTCGAGAAGGCGGAATGGGTTCCCACCGTTGCATCAAGAATAATCCCCTTCAGGTTAGGTGTAATGTTGCCGCTGACCGCATTATAATACTCGCTAATCGGATCGTCGAGTTCCAGATGGCTTAATTCCTTAAAAGATCCGTCATATTGATACGTTGTAACCGTTGTATACTGCTCGCGTTTTAAGTTCACAACCGTGATATCCGGAATGTTATCCTGATTTAAATCGTCCACCATAAAGTAGTTGTACGGTAACGCAATTGCCTTCTCGACTTCACTGCCATTGTAAGTATATACGGTTAATCCTTTCTGCAGTTCATCGGAGCCGCTGGAGAAACCAGCGATAATCTCCAAATTGCCGTCGCCGTTTAAGTCCAGAATATCAAACGTTTCGAGGACCTGGCCTTCGCCGTCAAAGCGAACCTTCAGTGCCCAGGAATTGCCCTGATGCTCTAAAATCATGCCGTGGATCCGCACCGCTTCATCCGGTGTCTCATAGAAGACAACCGCCTCCTTGATCCCGTCGTTGTTCAGGTCAGGTGTGCGAATGGAGCTGATATTGCGGACGTCCCGCGGTGAGACGATCTCTCCGCCTTTCAGTTCGGCCTTAATGACGCTGATTAGCGAGGCACGGTCGGTGGAGAGCTGCGGCGTTTGCATCAAAGACTTCGGATCGCTGATCACGCTGCAGCCGCTAAGGATTAGAAGCAGGCAAGCTCCCGCCCAAGCTAATAATCTCCTCTTCGTCAACATACTCATCACTCGTTTCATACCAGATCAATCAGGCGTTTCTCTTCCATCGAGAGCCGCCGTCCGGACACGTCAAGCTTGATCTCTCCTTCAGACAGTCCCCAGATCCGGGTGCAGTAACGCTCTGCCAATTCCAGCGGCAATGCCGTAATAACGATCTTATTTTGCTGGGTGCACAGCTCTTTTAACGTCTCCAATACGCGTTCTGCCGACTTAGGATCCAGCCCGATCACCGGCTCGTCCGCCGCCAGGAAGCTAGCCCCATGAACCAATGCCCGGCAAATAGCCACACGTTGGCGCTCGCCGCCGCTCAACTTCCCAGCTTTAACATGGGCTTTGTCCAGCAGGCCGTACTTCTCCAACTCGTCCATCGCGCCCATGTAATCGTCCGATCGTACCATCCCGGTCAGTCGGCGCAGAAGCGGAGTTTGACCCGCTTGTCCGATCAGGACATTTTTGAGCGCGGTTTTCTCCGGATACAAGGAAGGGTTCTGTTCGAGATAGGCGCATTGGGAGCGGTATTTCTGTGAACCGCGTCCGCCGCCTTCAATCACTTTATCCCCGTTCCAGGTATAATCGCCCCGGTTCCAACGTTCTCGCAGCGCCAAGCAACGAAGAAGCATACTTTTGCCGCTGCCGCTGGCCCCTACAACGCCAATCATTTCCCCTGCACCAAACTGGACGGTAATATCGCGAAGCACCTTCTTCTTATTTCCATCCACCGATTTCTGCAAGTGGTTGACTCTGATCATGTCCGATTTCTCCTTTTACGATTAAGAGGTACTCAAGTTGTTAATCACTTTTTTGAACTAACATGAAATTTGCATTACCTTTTCTTACCCTTTAGTGTATTGGAAAAATCAACGAAAATCCATTACAGCCTGTTCATATTTACGCTTTTTTTGTAACGTTCCGGCCGAAACACCAGCCCGGATGCGGAAAACAACAGATATGCCGACCCCAGAAGCATAAACAACATCGGAGCCGCTCCTAACTGCATGGCCGCTCCACCGAGGTTCGGGCCAATGATGCTGCCAAAGTTAAAATGAAAGGATGCAATCACATTGGCCACCGGAAGTAAATGACGCGGGAGCAAATCCGCTGCATACGCCAGGCCTAACGAGAAGAACGAACCCACCAAGCCGCCTGAACCCATGAACAGTAGCAGTAACGCCATAAAGTGATTCCCCGCCAATGGAACCGCGAGAAACAGAATTCCGCCGGTGAGTCCTGCGGTCATCAGCACTTTTTTGCGGCCGAACCGGTCGCTTAAGATGCCCAGAGGGAGCTGAAGAATCAAGCCGCCGATGCCAAAGAACGGCAGCAATGCCGCGATATCCGCCGCACTAAGCCCTGAACGTAAGCCGTATATCGGAAAGTTGCTGTTCATCGAAGCTTCCATATAACCATATAGCAAGGCAGGCAGCAAGGCGAACCAAGCCATCCGGTAGATCTGCGGAACCTTGCGCGGAGCACCGGCTTCCTCCTGACGAACGGGTTCCGGTGCTCGATCTGGCAAATATATAGCGGCGAGGATCACGATCATGAGGAACAGGATCGCCAGCAAGACGAACGGAACGGCTTGCCCGTAATCCAGCAGTCGGATGCCCAGCGGTCCAATGCTGAAACCTAATCCGTAGGACATCCCATACAAGGAGATGTTCCGGCCTCTTTTGTCCGGCGGTGAAACAAGAATGATCCAGAGCTGCGAGGTAAAATGAATCGCACTATCCCCGATCCCCACAAGCAATCTTAGAATAAACCACAACCTTAGA
Source organism: Paenibacillus sp. 3LSP (assembly GCF_032465655.1). Classification (NCBI taxonomy): domain Bacteria; kingdom Bacillati; phylum Bacillota; class Bacilli; order Caryophanales; family Paenibacillaceae; genus Paenibacillus; species Paenibacillus sp. 3LSP. The sequence continues at coordinate 52,106 of NZ_JAWDJI010000098.1, forward strand.
TCGGAGACCAGCGAAAACACCGGCAAAGCCAGCATAACGAGAACGACGCCGCTCAGCAGTAAGAGTTTAAACCCGGTTCGTCGCAGCAGCTTCTCCGCCACCAGCGACATGGCAAACGATCCGACATAAAGAGCTGCAGCATGCAATCCATTTACGGAGGAGGAGATCCCCCTTTCTTCCATAAATATGGACAACACTGGCAGCAGCAGTCCTTGACTGAGCCCCGCGATAATAATGACAGAGATCAGAATAAAGGTTGGGGTAAATATGCGGTGATGCCTTCTGATCGAACTTTCCAAATGAAAAACACTCCTTAAAAAACAAAGAAAAATCGTCAATATGTTGACGACTTTTCCCCAATTAATATTTTCCGAATAATCCTTTAACATTATAGTAGACAATCCACTACCGAACAAGCCATAATGAATCTGAATGCAAAGTTCTTTGGGAGGTTAGTTCAATCATGGCCTATGACGTGAAAGTGGACCATTCCTTGGTCTACGAACTGATCAGCAGCTTTATGATATATACGACACAAAAATGGGTGAACAATCTCGATGTAGGCTTGGAATGGATAGCTGAGGTAGACACTCGCCTCACGCCGGAGGAGCGACATCAATTTGTCGAAGCAGCCAAGTACCCGTTCACAGACTACGACGTTTTGTACGTTTGGGCCTTGGAGCGAAAAGGAGCGACCGATATCCCACAATTTCTGAACGACATTGCAGAAAGCTCTGTCGAGTCCCTATACGATCGTACTAAAACCTACATTCCCACTGTGAATAGTGAGACAATCGCGCGAATTCAAAGCAACTATATCCCGCTGCTCAAATGCTGGCATCGGCTGTATATGAGCCCTATCGAGCATCAATTTCTTCCGCTGCTGGAGGAAGATGCAGCCGAGAAGCATACACTGCTGCAAAAGATGGACACCGACGCGCTGATCGAATACGCCTCCGGCGGGTTGGTGCTGGAACCTTTGAAGCCGATCTCGTTGGTCGTGTTAACCCCTTCGATCCATTTTCGACCGATAAATACATACGTTTTCTACGAAAACGTGCTGTTCATCCAGTACCCGCTCGATATTCCGGAGCTTGATGAGGATGAACCGCCGATGGTGTTAAAACGGTTGACCCGTGCCTTAGCCGAACCGCAGCGTTTGCGCCTACTCCGCTATGTTGCCGACGAACCCAAATCGATGCAAGATATGCTGAAGGATCTAGGCGAACCTAAGGATCAGCTGATGCACGACTTGATGCGACTCCGGGTCGCCGGACTGCTGCGCATCCATCTGCTCGCCCAAGATACGGAGAAGTTCAGTATCCGTCCAGACGGAGCGGCGGAGCTCCAGATGTTCCTGGAATCCTATATCCGGCTGTAGTTGTGAACTAAGCAAGGCAGTTGGCTTTGGCGGGACGCTTCCGCTTGTGTTAGGATAGAGCTATACGTAGAGACAAGCGTTTCTTGGATAAGGAGTGACCCGTAAGATATGAAAACGCCCTTGACGCAACAAATTATTTTTGATCTGGATGATACCTTAGTTTATTGCAATAAATATTTTGATCTAATTCTAGACCAATTCGCTGACCTAATGACCGATTGGTTTAAGACATTCGGCATTACGTCAAATGAGATCCGAGAGAAGCAAACGGAAATTGATGTAGCCGGAGTCCATCAAATCGGTTTTGCCAGCTCGCATTTTCCCGAATCGTTGGTTGACACCTACCGCTATTTCGCTAGAGTTACGGAACGACAGACTCTTCCGGAGGAAGAAGAACGGCTGATGAAGCTGGGGCTTAGCGTTTATGAGCAACCTATCGAACCGTATCCCGGCATGGTCGAAACCTTAAATCTACTGCGCAGTCAAGGTCATGAACTGCACTTGTATACCGGCGGAGATACCGAGATCCAACAGCGTAAAATCGAGCAGATGCGATTGGCCGAGTATTTTGAGGATCGGATTTACATTCGCCAACACAAAAATGCGGAAGCCTTAGAAGAAATTCTTCAGTCGCGGCGGTTTGACCGTTCCCGAACCTGGATGATCGGCAACAGCCTGCGGACGGATGTCATGCCAGCCCTTTCCGTCGGAATTAAGGCGATTTACATTAAAATCCCCAACGAGTGGTTGTACAATATTGTGGAGCTTCAGCATGACAGGGATTCGGAAATGCATACCGTTACGTCCTTGGTCGAAGTTCCGCTCGTGATTTTTAACCATACACATCAAACTCAAAAACAAAAACGGACCTTATAAGGTCCGTTTTTTGTCTTCGCTTAAGTTCGGGAAGGCTCCGCCTCCATGAGCTCCAGCTTGCCAGATGTGCGATCAACCAAAGCGATGCGGGCTTTGACTTCGCTTCCCTCGCGTTTGAAAGTCAACAGCTGAGTTTGGCCTTTCGTCAACAGCGCGTTTAGCATCGCTGGCGAGATTTTCTTGCCGCCGAACTCCTTCCAGATAACGAAGCCGCAACCCTGCTTGTAGTGCGTGCAGCCAAAGCCCCTGCGACCTTCGATGATTTGACCGCCGCAGCCTTCGCGCGGGCAAGGTGCCAACGGTTGAAGGGTGCCTGCCGGCAGCTGCTTCGTGGTCGCTTGCGCTGTACGACGCTCGCCTGCTCTTGTAGAAGAGGCGGATCGTCCCGTTTTGCCGCCGCTGCTGCTTCGGCTTCCGTGCCGACCACCCTTCTCCGTCTCTGCCGACGTGAACATCGAGGCGTCCGCTTTCTGCTGCGTTCGCACCTTCTCGATAATCGAGATGGTGAATCGGCGCACGTTCTCCATAAACTGCTCCCGCGCCGCTTCTCCCTTGGAAATCTGGTATAATCGACGCTCCCATTGCCCCGTCATCTCCGGCGAGGTCAGCAGCTCGACACCAGCGCGCCGAATTAGCTCAACGGCGGTCCGGCCTTTTTGCGTCACTGTGATCTTTTTACCCTGCATCGTGATATATCCCACGTTCTTTAACCGCTCAATCGTTGCTGCCCGAGTGGCCGGAGTACCGAGACCCGCATCCTTCATCGCTTCGCGCAGCTCCTCGTTCTCCAAATTTTTCCCGGCGCTTTCCATCGCTTTAAGCAGCGTGCCTTCGGTATAATGCTTTGGCGGCTGAGTTGCTTTCTCCTTCGCCTCGGCGTCTGTACATTGCACTGGACGGTTACGGTCGATCTCGAACGGTTCGCTGATCAGCTCTTCGGTTTCTTCTTCCTCGTCTTTCTTCTTGGCGCGTCCTTTTCCGGCTTTCGCTCCGTCATCGCCAGGAAGACATACCTTCCACCCCAGCGACAACAGCTCCTTCACGTTGGTTTTAAACGTTTCGCCTTCCACCTCAGTGAGTACAGTGTGTTGTTTATATTCTGCCGCCGGATAGAAATGGGACAAGAAGCGCCGGATCACAAGATCGTAGATGTTCTGCTCCTCTTTGCTTAACGTGCCCGGACGCCGAAGCGTCGGAAGGATCGCATGGTGATCCTCTACCCGAGACGGATTGCACACCGCCTTGTTGCCGACATGCACCAGGTTCGGACGTCCGCCTTCCGCCAGCTCCTTATAGCTCGACGATTTCAGCATATGTAGCACCTTGTGCATCCCATCGATATTTTGCTCGGTCACATAGTTGGAGCTTGTCCGCGGATAGGAGATCACCTTATGGCGTTCATAGAGCGCCTGGGCAATGTCCAGCGTCTTCTTGGCAGAATAGCCGAACTTTGCATTTGCCTCCCGCTGCAGCAACGTCAAATCGTACAGCTTGTACGGATATTCTTTCGTGTCTTTCACTTCGTATTCGGTGATGCGCCCTTCCTTGCCGCGAACCTTCTTTGCAATGGCCTCCGCCTTCTCCTTATCCGTCAACCGGTCCCCTTGCCAGCTTCCGGTATACATACGGGTATCCTGCTTAAATTCCGCTTTGATTTCATAATAAGTCAGTGAATCAAAGTTTTCGATTTCCTTCTGCCGGTCATAGATCAGCGCCAGCACTGGAGTTTGGACCCGGCCGACGGACAGCAGCTCCCGATGTTTAGTCGTAAACGCACGCGTCGCGTTCATTCCGATCAGCCAATCTGCTTCACTGCGCGCCCGCGCGGCCTGCGTTAAGTTCTCGAACTCGGACGCTTCATGCAGCTCGGCAAACCCTTTGGCAATACTTTCATTGGTCAAGTCGGAAATCCACAAGCGCTTGACAGGCTGGGTTAACTTGAGCTGCTGTTGGATTAACGCAAAGATGTACTGTCCTTCGCGGGCGGCATCGCATGCATTTACAATCGTATCGCAACGTTTTGCGAGCTCGCCGATCGTCTTCAACTGATCTTTTGTGCGCGGATTCGGCACAATCTTGAATCGATCCGGCAGAATCGGCAGGTCGTTGAAATTCCAGCGTTTGTACTTTTCGTCATAGGCTTCCGGTTCGGCCAAACCTAATAAATGACCTATCGCCCAAGTAATGATGTAGCGCTCTCCCTCCAGGTAGGATCGGTGGTTTTTCGCCTTCGGCTCAATTACAGCGGCGATCGTCCGTCCCATATCCGGTTTTTCGGCAATTACGAGCGTTTTCATGCTTTCGGGCCCCTCTTCCTCTGTCTCTCAAATCTAAAAAAGAGCCGCGCTACGCGCAGCTCTAGTAAGCTAGTACCTATTATAGCATATTGACCCAGGGATCGTCCTGTCAAAATGTTGCGGCTCGTTGGTGAGATTATACCAGCACCGTCGAACCCATCAGATATTTATCGACTTCGCGTGCCGCAGCTCTGCCTTCGTTGATCGCCCATACGACCAAGCTTTGGCCCCGGCGCATATCGCCTGCGGCAAACACTTTATCGACATTCGTTTTGAATTGGCCGTATTTCGCTTTCACATTCGTCCGGCGGTCTCGTTCAAGACCCAGCTCATCCGCCAGCGTCGATTCTGGACCGTCAAACCCGATAGCAATCAGCGCCAGTTGCGCTGGGAAGACGCGCTCAGTGCCTGGGATCGGCTGATAGATTTTCCGTCCAGTCTCATCGACGATCCGCTGAATTTGCACCGTGTGCAGCTCTTTCAGGTTGCCGTTTTCGTCGCCTACAAATTTCGTTGTCATGATCGAGAATTCCCGTGGATCTTTACCGAACAACGCTTTGGCTTCTTCCTGGGCGTAATCGAGCGTGTACACGTTCGGAAATTGCGGCCAAGGGTTGTTGATCGGGTCCCGTTCCAGCGGAGCTTTCGCATGGGTACCAAATTGCGTCACACTGCGGCAACCGTGGCGAAGCGCCGTCGCTACGCAGTCCGAGCCAGTGTCCCCGCCTCCGATGACGATAACATCCTTTCCTTCTGCGGACAAAAAGTTCCCGTCGGTTAACCCGGAGTCCAGGTAGCTCTTAATCGTCCCGTTTAAGAACGGCATCGCATAGTGCACCCCGTTCAAATCGCTGCCTTCGATATTAAATTCACGTGGTTTGGTTGCCCCGCCGCACAGTACCACCGCGTCATATTCATCTACAAGCTGCTGGGCTTTAATATCTTTGCCGATTTCCGTATTTGTTACGAATTTCACGCCTTCGGCAGCCAACAAATCCACGCGGCGCTGTACAACTGCTTTGTCCAGCTTCATCGTTGGAATCCCGTATACCAGAAGACCGCCGATTCGGTCTGCACGTTCATAGACCGTTACTTCATGGCCCGCTTTGTTTAATTGGGCAGCGCAAGCAAGACCTGCAGGTCCGGAGCCAACAATGGCCACTCTACGGCCTGTCCGCTTCTCCGGAGGTTCAGGAACAACCCAGCCTTCTTCGAAACCTTTATCGATAATGGCCTGTTCAATCGTCTTGATCGTGACCGGCTCTCCGATCAGACCTACGGTACAAGAGCCTTCACAAGGGGCCGGACAAACTCGCCCCGTAAATTCCGGGAAGTTGTTGGTTTTGTGCAAACGGTCCAGCGCTTCCTTCCAGAGGTTACGGTATACCAGATTATTCCACTCCGGAATCAAGTTGTGTACTGGGCAGCCTGCTGTCCCGCCGGCCATATCAATGCCCGTGTGGCAATAAGGCGTGCCGCAATCCATGCAGCGTGCGCCTTGAATGCGCAAATCCTCCTCGGACATATGCTTATGAAATTCTTCCCAGTCCTTCACCCGTTCGGACGGGCTCCGGTCCCCGGGAAGTTCGCGTTTGAACTCCATAAATCCTGTTGGTGTAGACATCACAAGTTCCCCCATCCGTTATCATGTCACATGATACAAAAAGTCGCGAGTCGCCCGATCCGGGCAATCGAAAACTTTTCATACGCCGTCATCAATGTATCTTGATGTTAGCATTCGGGGGAAATGTTATTAATGGATTAATGATACGATAATTTGTACTTATTATCACATCATTTGCGGCGTTCGTAAGTAAGAAAACGGTAATCATAGGGATTCTTCTCGTCCCTTACTCCCTGTTCCTCATGGACTAATTCAAAATCTTCCCATGAAAAGTCAGGGAAAAACACATCCCCTTCGATATCCTCATCGATTCGGGTCACGATCAGCCGGTCCGCGAGGGGCAGGAAGTGCTGGAACACCCCCGCTCCACCGATGACCATCAGCTCTCCCCGATCCGTGTAGGTTAACGCTTCCTCCACGGAGTGGACGATATCCGCGCCTTCCGCTGTGAAAGAAGGATCCCCTGTCATCACGACACTATGCCGGTTTGGGAGCGGCTTACTGCCCATGGATTCCCAAGTCTTGCGTCCCATTACGATCGTTTTCCCAGTTGTATTCGCTTTAAAAAACTTTAAGTCCGCCGGCAGCCTCCAGGGCAGCTGATTATCCCGGCCAATAACCCCATTTCTGGACATCGCCCAAATAAGCGTGATCATTCCGATCGATCCCTCCGTCCTCCGTCAATGTTACACAGCAACCGTTGCTTTGATCGTCGGATGATACTTATAATCGATGAATTCAAAATCCTCGTACTTATAGTCGAAGATTGATTCCGGTTTCCGTTTGATCACCAGCTTCGGCAATGGGTAAGGCTCGCGTTCCAATTGGGTTTTTACCTGCTCGATATGGTTGTTGTAAATATGCACGTCTCCGCCGGACCAGATGAATTCGCCAACCTCCAGGTCACATTGCTGGGCGATCATGTGGGTCAGCAGCGCGTAGCTTGCGATATTAAACGGCAGGCCAAGGAAAGTGTCCACCGAGCGCATCGTCAACATACAGGACAGCTTGCCGTTGGCCACATAAAATTGAAAAACAAAATGGCATGGCGGCAGCTTCATTTGATCGACTTCAGCTACGTTCCAAGCACTTACTAAATGGCGGCGAGAATCCGGATTTTTCTTAATCGCTTCCACCACGTTTGCGATTTGATCGATTTTTCGGCCGTCCGGTGCTTCCCAAGAACGCCATTGCGACCCGTATACCGGGCCGAGATCGCCATTCTCATCCGCCCACTCGTCCCAAATCCGAACGCCATGTTCCTTAAGATAAGCAATATTCGTATCGCCGCGCAAGAACCACAGCAATTCGTGAATTACTGATTTCAAATGAATCCGTTTGGTCGTTACCAACGGGAAGCCTTCGTTTAAGTCAAACCGCAGCTGCCGCCCGAAGACCGAGCGTGTCCCTACACCCGTCCGATCTTCTTTGGGCGTTCCGTTCTCCAGAACATCCTCCAGCAAATCCAAATATTTTCTCATGGTTCTAACACCCCGTCACATTGGTCTACTAATCCATCCTATTATATCAGATTTATTTGCGACTTTCCGACTTTAACAAATCGAGTAAGTAAGCCTTCAAATCGACGATTCGTAAAAATTCCGGCCGCTTCTCCGTCCCGTAGATGATCAGAGGCACCAGCGATGCGGACGCATCCAGCCCCCCATGCGCTCCGCCACCGGAATGTGTGGGGGCTCCAGCTTCCGCGAGCTCATACCCCGGTTTGGCGGTGACGATAAGAAATCGCCCTTCGTGGGATTGTAAAGCGCCTTGAAGGCGACGCAGCGGATCAGGATATTTTCCATACGTAATATGGCGTGATTTGTTGCGTCTGCTTGTGCTCTCTCGCTTCAAATCAAGTATCTGCTCCGTCCCTTGAACGGTCCAGGATTGATGATAAGGATCGATCCAATCCCCGCCTGCTTTGAATCTCATCGATGTCGGATCCCCCGCTTTTACACAATGGATCCAGCCATCTTCTTGCCAGGTAATGAGGTCGATTCGTGGGTCGTTCCTCAATACATCGGCGATCTCCTTCAGCGAATTCTCCGGTTTCAAACTGTAGACGTAGGCCATCGTGTCGTTAACAGCGAGGGCAATTTCGGTGGATGAGTTCATGGTTTGGCCAGTCGGTAACACGTGAAACCGCTGTAACAGCTTGGGTAAATCAATTACAGGCTGTTGTTCTTTGGGCAATACTTGGCTCATTCCACTATCTCCCGCAACGATCAGAATCGTATCGTGTAACGCATGTGCTCGAGATTCATAAGCATCCAGCAGCTCTTTTAGTCGACGATCCGTCTCCTTGATGCCTTCACGATCGGTAAGGCCGCGTTTGTGCAACTTTCCATCCAGGTCCGGCAAATAAATCAGCAAAAAATCGGGCATTTGACCGGTTTGGATCAAGTATTTTGCCACTCCAATCGCATATCGATCATTAAAGCCCATCCGGTCCGCAGGCCCGTCAGGCAAATTCGTCACCCCGTCAAGCGGGTTTGACAATGCCCCGAAAGCCAGAAAATCCGGCCCTTTCACTTGAAAAGGCAAGTCCAGCGGAACAAGCTCGCGTAACGGTTGCGGCAAGTCGATTTGGTGTGAGGTCATCCCTCGGTAAACCAATCCATTCACCGATCCGGAGGTGAAGCCCAACTGCTTCAAATCCTCATATATAGTTGGCACATCGGGGTTTAAGTGCTGATTGTTTAAATCTTTTAACGCATGTGTCAAAACGGACTTCGTCCCGCGGCGCAAAATTTCAACGGGAGCTGAGCCATAACCTATCACTTTCTGTCCCTGATGCGGATACCAGGTTAAGCCCGGCACATGATGAGCATCCGGGTAACGCCCGGTAAGCAGCGTGCTGTCAATCGAGATGGACATGGTCGGAAAAGAGCTGATCATATCAGGATAATATTGGCCATGCTGAATGAGATATTGAAAGGCAGGGAGCTCATTATGCTCAATTCCGCGTTGAATCAATTGGTCCATAAGGGAGTCAACCAGGACAAAAATAACCTTCTTTTTTCCGTTGAAAGTGTTGTTTGTTGATTGGATATGCAGTAGATCCGCTTCTTTGGGATTCGAGGTTGAACGGCAACCACCCAGCAATAGACATATGACAAAGATCAGAAGCCAGAAACAGATTCGCCCGCTCCACAAGAACTTGAATCGCATGTTGTTCACCCTCTTTAAAGTTTAACCATAGTATGCCAATTCCGCTTGTGCCAATACCTCAGACCCTACTCTACAGAACGTAAGTTCGTAAAGAGGATTGACTTTTGGGAGCTGGTAGTTTATAGTTAAATATGCCAAAATCATATAGAATCAAGCGAGTGAAGCACCTCGCAAGTCTGGCGATATCGCCTTTCTTGCAGGTGCTTTTTTTGCGTTTCTATGAGAATGGCAAATTCATATAGGATGGAGTTGACGGTTATGAAGTGGAGAAGTTCGATCAAACTGCTGTTGCTGACGGTCATCACGATTTCACTAATGTTAGGCGGATATCGACCGACGTATGCTGCAAGCTCTTGGGATGCTGCCTTGAGTGGAATAGACGCGATGTATGATGGGTTAACCGCGGTACAAACGTTGGTTAAACAGGAGAGCCTCGAAATTTCAGCACTGCGCAAGAAGAATAACGACGCTTTGGCTGCCATCAATGCGAAGCTCAAAGTCATTGATCAAGCTACCATCACTCGCCTGACACAGGAATCCGAGTCATTGCAGCGGAAGCATGCCTCCTTGCTAGAGGAATACAAATCATTGGGCAAGCAAGTGACAGCAGCCAAGAAACGCAAGGATAAGAAAACCGCTGATTTATTGGAATTGAAGCGCAACAAGTTGAAGCCTGCGGCAACTGCTGCTTCGGCAGAAATTAAAGCGAAAAAGGATGCGTTAGCCGCTGCTAAGAAAGCGAAAACCGCCAAAGTCAAAGTCGTGAAAGATGCGCTCACTCCCGTGCAAACGTTAAAAAAGCAGATCACCGCCGAAAACAAATCCGTCGCCGCCGCGCGAAAACACCTTTCGGCGGCTGACAAGCGGTATAAAGCCAGTGTCAAGCGCGGTGACGCCATTGTCGCTGCATTGGAGTTGAAGACCGTATATGATCAAACGAAAGCCATTCACACTTCTTTAGCGAAAGTCTACGATTGGGAGAAGCAAATCTCCCGGATCATCACGAACGCATCTGCAAAACTGCCAAAATAGAAGGAATTCAATTTTCCTTCATTTCTCCTGTCGGTGCTCTAGACAATCTTCATTCGCCAATAGGGTGCCGACAGGTTCACCCCGATTCCTCTCCCCTTACCGGTCGTTTGAGCCGCAATCAGAAAGGATAATATCTCTGGGATCACCTCCTCCTGGTATCTACCCTCCAGGCCCTGTTTGTATCCTCGGCATCTACAGGATAGTCCAGTACGACCTCACCTTGGCCCTGACCTTCCCCATTCTGATCTTGTCTGGTCATGGACCTCACTAAATGGACCTTACTAATAACTGTATCTAACGCAAGTAGTACTTAGTTGCAAATTATATCGCTATATCGTAATATTACAATATAGCGATTGATACGATTATAGTGAGGTGCACCTGCATGGATAACCATTTCAAAGCCTATCAGGAAACAGCAGAAATGCTGAAAGCCTTGGCGCATCCGGTTCGGTTATGTATCGTCCGCGGCTTGCTGGAGAAGCAGCATTGCAATGTGACGTACATGCAAGAGTGTTTGGATCTGCCGCAATCGACCGTATCCCAACACCTGCAAAAACTGCGCAGCTTAGGCATCGTTGAAGCCGAACGCAGCGGATTGGAAGTTAACTATCATCTGGCGAATGAGAGAGTCATCAAATTGGTTCGCCATTTATTCGAGGAGGAACAATAATAAGATGAGCAAAAAGGTAATCATTGTGGGAGGCGTTGCCGGCGGCGCCTCTGCGGCTGCAAGACTTCGCCGTCTGGATGAAGAAGCGCATATCATTATGTTTGAACGGGATCCTTATATTTCGTTCGCGAACTGCGGGCTCCCCTACTACATCGGTGATTCCATCAAGGAACGCTCGAAGCTGTTGGTGCAAACACCGGAAGCGATGCATCGCCGTTTCAACATCGATGTTCGTACGGAAAGCGAAGTGATCGGAATCGATCCAACGACCAAAACAGTGCTGGTCCGCAACAAAGAACGCGGTGAGTACCGAGAAAGCTACGATGCCTTGATATTATCACCCGGCGCGAAACCCATCCGCCCGAATCTTCCCGGCATCGAGAGCAATCGAATTCATACGCTGCGGAATATTCCGGACACCGACCGCCTCAAACAAAGGGTTGCTGAGGAGAACGCGGCTTCGGCCATCGTCATCGGCGGCGGGTTTATCGGTGTGGAAATGGCCGAGAACTTAAGAGAAATCGGGCTTGATGTTACGTTAATTGAAGGCGGCCCGCAAATTCTTGCGCCGTTTGATCCCGAAATGGCGGGTGTCCTGGCCAAAGAACTGGAGGATCACGGCGTAAAGCTGCTGATGTCGCAGACCGTCACCTCGTTTATTGAACAAGGAAACCGCATTACGGTTCAGACTTCGGACGGCCGCGAAGTTTCTGCTGATTTCGTGTTATTGGCGATTGGCGTACAGCCGGATACGGCTTTTCTGAAGGATACCGGTATCGAGTTTGGCCCACGAGGACATATTCTCGTAAACGATAAACTGGAGACGAGCATTCCTGACATTTATGCCGTTGGGGATGCAGTTGAAGTCGTTGATTTCGTCAATGGCTCGAAAACAGCGATCCCTCTCGCTGGACCTGCGAACAAGCAAGGACGGATCGCCGCGGACAATGTCTGTGGTCTAGGGACCACCTACAAAGGCTCGCAAGGCACGTCCATCATTAAAGTATTTGGCCTCACCGGAGCAGCGACCGGGAACAATGAGAAAACACTGCAACGGATGGGCATCCCTTACCATGTCACTGTCGTTCATCCCAGCTCCCATGCTTCTTATTATCCCGGCGCTACCCCGCTCTCGATCAAGCTGCTGTTTCAGCCTGATGGAATGCTGCTTGGTGCGCAAGCTGTTGGTTATCACGGGGTAGATAAACGGATTGATGATATCGCCACGGCGATTCGTTTCCGCGGGACGGTAGCGGATCTGGCCGAGCTGGAGCTGGCCTATGCCCCTCCCTACTCGTCAGCGAAGGATCCGGTCAACATGGCAGCGTATACCGCGGAGAATATCTTGAGCGGAAGAGTGCGCGTGTATGTTCCTCAGGATTTGGCGACTCGGGATGAACAGACCACCATGTTGGTGGACGTTCGTTCGGCAATGGAGCATGCCAACGGTCATATCCCCGGCTCCTTGCTCATCCCGGTCGATGAATTACGCGATCGCTTAAATGAGCTGGATGCCAACAAGGAGATTTGGGTCTACTGCCAAGTGGGGCTGCGCGGGTACACCGCCTCTCGGATTCTGCAGCAAAAAGGTTTCAGGGTTCGCAACCTCACCGGCGGTTACAAGCTGTATCAAATGGCGAATTACCAGCCTGGCCGGGCAAGTTCACAGAAACTTCCCACAGATCCTGCGGCAAAAATGGAGGTTGCCGCAGCAAAGGCAGATCCGGCTGTACCGCAGACTGAACGTCATTCGGCTGCACCAAACGAAGCACCAGCCCCGCTGCAGGCTGATGCAGAGCTAGACGCTTGTGGATTATGCTGTCCAGGCCCGTTGATTCAAGTGAAACAAGCAATGGACCGTTTGGAATCCGGACAAACTCTGCACGTCACCGCATCGGATCCTGGTTTCTATGAGGATGTGCAGGCCTGGGCGACCATGTCCAAACATCAGGTGCTCCAGGTCACCAAGCGTGCAGATGGGATCATCGAAGCCTACTTGCGGAAGGAAAGCCCAGCTCAGTCTGACACTACAGTAACCACGCAACTGGCGTCCTCACCGGAAGGCACAACGATGATTGTGTTCAGCGGCGATTTAGATAAGGCGATCGCTTCGTTTATTATCGCCAATGGCGCAGCGGCCAGCGGCAAGAAGGTTACGTTGTTCTTTACCTTCTGGGGTCTGAACATTCTGCGCAAATCGGAAAAGGTTCCCGTCGCCAAAACCTTCATCGGCCGCATGTTCGGCATGATGATGCCACGCGGCAGCCGCAAATTGTCGCTTTCCCGGATGAATATGCTTGGATTCGGGGCGAAGATGATTCGTGGCGTGATGAAACAGAATAACGTCTCGTCCCTGGAGGAATTGATGACCACTGCCATGGAGCAAGGGGTTGAAATCGTAGCCTGCCAGATGTCCATGGACTTGATGGGCATCCGCCAGGAAGAGTTGATCGACGGGGTCAAAATCGGCGGCGTTGGCTATTATTTAGGGAAGGCTGATCAATCGGGCATTAATTTATTGATTTAAACGTAACAAGGGTTCTTGGTCTACGCGACCAAGAACCTTTTTTGCGGTATAATTTGGGAATAACTTTCGTCTTGCGAATAAAAGGAGAGTTGCCCGATGAGCGAACAAATCCGCCAAAACAATATTGAACGTTTCACTGGGTTCAGTGATTTGTATGACCAAAACCGCCCCAAAGCTCCAGTTGATTTGATTGACATCCTCACGATGTATTTAGGACGCCGCCCCGAGGTCGTTGCAGATGTTGGCTGCGGTACCGGTCTCTCCTCTTTTATTTGGTTGGAGCGTGCGAAGCAAATCGTAGGGATTGAACCCAACGATGATATGCGTGCCGTAGCGATCAACCGTTGGCAGGAAGTCGGCAAGCCACAGCAGCTTCAATTTGTGAAAGGCTTGTCCTATGAACTGCCATTGGAAGCCTCCTCCGTTGATCTGGTTACGTGCTCACAATCCTTTCACTGGATGGACCCGCAACCCACACTGCAGGAGTTCGCTCGGGTATTGTGTCCTGGAGGCATTTTTGCTGCATACGATTGCGATTGGCCACCGGTTGTTTCGCCCGAGCTAGAGCAAGCTTACGAAGAGCTCACCAAGCTAGCTGACCAACGAGCCAGCGAACTAAGTGAGACCGGGAAAGAAGCTTATAAATGGCCAAAGGACCAGCATTTGCAGCAAATCCGCAAGAGCGGCCTGTTCCGATATTCCCGTGAGATCGTCTTCCACCATTGGGAGGACTGTGATGCAGATCGGTATGCGAACTTGGCCCTTAGTCAAGGTGGAGTACAAACTGCCTTGAAATTAGGCTCAGACGAGATTCTAACCGCTGCCGAGCATTTTCGCAAGCAAGTGAAACAAGGATTTGGCGGAGAACGTCGACGGATTCTGTTTGGCTATCGGATGCGGCTTGGAGTGAAATAAAGCAAATAAAAAAAGGCAAGACCGTAACCTCGGTCTTGCCCAAAATATTAGGAGATGAACCACTTCTAGAAGAAGTGGGAGAGACGTACGCTAAACTTAGCGAGAGATGACGTGGATTGGATGACCTTCGACCAGCTCTGCAGTTTCCATTACGATTTCGCCCAAGGTTGGGTGAGCGTGGATGGTCAGCGAGATATCTTCGAGCGTTGCACCCATTTCAACCGCGAGACCCAGCTCAGCGATCAGGTTGGATGCTTCGATCCCTACGACTTGCGCGCCGAGTACAACATGGTTATCCGCGTTAGCGACGATCTTGATGAAGCCGTCAGGCTGATTCAGAGAAGTTGCGCGACCGTTGCCCGCAAACGGGAACTTGCCGGCTTTGACTTTGTAGCCCTTCTCTTTCGCTTCCGACTCCGTCAGCCCTACGCTGGCACATTCTGGATCGGTAAATACGACCGCTGGGATCGCTTTGTAGTCCACCACGGAAGGAAGTCCTGCGATTGCTTCGGCAGCAACTTTCCCTTCATAGGAAGCTTTGTGCGCAAGCGCTGGGCCCGCTACGATATCGCCAATCGCGAAAATTTTCGGGTTGCTGGTGCGGCCTTGATGGTCAACTTTCACCAAACCGCGGTCAGTCAACTCAACGCCAGCCAGATCCAGACCCAAATCGCCGTCAGTGTTCGGACGACGACCTACTGTTACCAACAGGTAATCAGCAGTTACTTCTTTGGTTTCACCGTTTACAGAATATTTCACCGTTACGTTCTTATCCGTTTGTTCTGCACTTTCAGCTTTCGCATTCGTCACGATTTCGATGCCGGTTTTCGCCATGTTCTTGGCAACCAGGCGAGTCATGTCTTTATCAAAGCCAGGCAGTACGGTATCCATACCTTCGATAATCGTCACTTTCGTGCCGAATTTAGAGTACATTTGACCGAGTTCGGCACCGATATAACCGCCGCCGATCACGATGAGGCTGCTTGGTACTTCTTGCAGTTCCAACGCTTCCGTCGAGGACAGGATGCGTCCACCAAACGGGAAAGGTTTCAGCTCAATTGGACGGGAGCCGGTTGCCAAAATGCAATGTTTGAAGCGATAACGCGGCGATTCATGATCGTTGAAGCAACGAGCTTCGCTTTCATTGATGAACATAACTTCACCGTTGAAAACTTCGATCTTGTTGCCTTTCAGCAGACCGGTAACGCCTTGGGTCATTTTCTTCACGACACCGCTTTTGAATTCTTGAGTTTTCTTGAAGTCAACGGTGACTTTCTCCGCCTTAACCCCAAATACTTCCGCATGCTGAGCAGATTCAAATTGATGAGCTGCTGCAATCAGCGCTTTGGATGGGATACAACCGCGGTTCAAGCAAACGCCGCCAAGCTCTGCTTTGTCGACGATGAGCACTTTTTGCCCGAGTTGGGCGGCACGAATGGCCGCCACATATCCGCCGGGACCTGCCCCAACAACTAATGTATCAATATCAATAGAAGCGTCTCCTACTACCATTGACGATTACACCTCCATAACGAGCAGCTCTGGGTTAGCGAGCAGCTGTTTGATATAGTTCATAAAGTTCTGTGCTGTCGCACCGTCGATCAGACGGTGGTCGAAGCTAAGCGACAAGGCCATAACTGGTGCTGCAACGACTTCACCGTTCTTAACTACCGGTTTTTCGCTGATACGACCCGTACCCAAGATCGCGACTTCAGGGTAGTTAATAATCGGAGTAAAGAACATACCGCCAGCAGAACCGATGTTTGTGATCGAAATCGTGCTTCCCTTCATTTCGTGAGGTGCCAGTTTACCTTCACGACCACGGGATGCCAGGTCTTTGATCGCTTCAGCGATCATCCAGATGCTCTTCCGATCCGCATCCTTGATCACCGGAACAATCAAGCCGTTATCGGTGTCAGTTGCGATACCGATATTGTAGTATTTCTTATAAACGATCTCGTTGTTCGCTTCATCGATCGAAGCGTTCAGAGCCGGGAATTGACGAGAAGCGGCCACCAGCGCTTTAACGATGAACGGCAGATACGTAACTTTAATGCCTTTCTTCTCAGCGATTGGTTTCATGCGAGTACGGAAAGCAACCAGTTCCGTTACATCTACTTCATCCATAATGGTGACATGCGGAGCTGTGTAAGCCGATTTCACCATCGCGTTGGAAATTGCTTTGCGGATACCTTTGAACGGAACGCGTTCTTCTTCGCCCTCTGTTGCGATCGCTGTTGGTGCAGCAGGTGCTTTTGCAGCTTGGGCTGGAGCAGCGGCTGGTGCAGGTGCAGCAGCCTGAGCCGGAGCAGCAGCAGCTCCACCTTTCTTGAAGTTATCAACGTCTTCTTTCGTGATTTTACCGGCTTTGCCTGTCCCTGGTACCAGCGACAGATCAACGCCTTGCTCACGAGCATATTTACGAACGCCAGGCGTAGCGAGGATTTCGCGGTTTGGAGCTGCAGGAGCAGCGGCTGCGGCTGGTGCACTTGCTGCAGCAGCAGGAGCATCATGCCCTTGTGCAGGAGCTGCAGCTTGTTCAGGCAGATCGCCTTCAGCATCGATGACAGCCACAACTTCGCCTACGCGGAACACCGCACCGTCTTTACCGAACACTTCCAGAACCGTACCGTTAACCGGACATGGAACTTCAACGACCGCTTTGTCGTTTTGAACCTCCATAATGATATCTTCATCCGTTACCTTGTCGCCCGGTTTAATATGCATTTTGATAATTTCGCCTTCATGCAAACCTTCGCCAAGCTCAGGGAAGCGGTATTCGAATTTGTTAGACGAAGCAGCTGCTTGCGGAGCCGGAGCTGCAGCGGCAGCCGGTGCGCTTGCTTCAGCTGCTGGAGCTGGAGCCCCTTCTTGTTCAGGAATGTCGCCTTCAGCTTCGATAACGGCAACCACTTCACCTACACGGAATACGGCACCGTCTTTACCAAACACTTCTTGTACTACACCATTCACAGGACAAGGCACTTCAACGATCGCTTTATCGTTTTGTACCTCCATGATGATATCTTCATCCGTTACTTTGTCCCCTGGCTTGATGTGCATTTTGATGATTTCACCTTCATGCAAGCCTTCGCCCAGTTCAGGGAACCGATATTCAAACTTCGCCACAGGAAAGACCTCCTATTTTGTTCTTCGTTTTAGAATTCCAGCACTTTGTTAACGCCATCGATCACGCGAGCCGGAGACGGCAGCCATTGATCTTCGATTTGCGCGAACGGATAAACCGTATCCGGAGGAGCGACACGCAGTACAGGAGCTTCAAGGTGCAGAATCGCCTTTTCGTTAATTTGCGCGATGACTTCCGCAGCAATACCAGCCGATTTTTGCGCTTCTTGAACGATGATAGCGCGGTTCGTCTTCTTCACAGAGGCAACGATTGTATCGATGTCCAGCGGCACCAGGGTGCGCAGGTCGATAACTTCAGCTTTAATGCCTTTGGTTTTTTCCAGTTCTTCTGCTGCTTTCATAGCGGTATGAACCATGAGACCATAAGCAAGAATCGTTACATCAGTGCCTTCACGAACGACTTTCGCTTTGCCCAGTTCAACGGTATATTCACCTTCCGGTACTTCTTCGCGGAACGCATGATACAAGTTCAAGTGTTCCATGAAGAATACAGGGTCGTTATCACGGATCGCAGAGATCAACAGACCTTTTGCGTCATAAGGGTTCGAAGGAACAACCAGCTTGATCCCCGGAGTTTGGGCAATCAGGCCTTCCAAAGCATCAGTATGCAGTTCAGCCGCTTTTACGCCGCCGCCAAACGGAGTACGGAACACGATCGGAGAGTGATAACGTCCGCCGGAACGGTAACGCATCCGAGCCGCTTGTACGAGAATTTGGTCCAATGCTTCAAAAATAAAGCCAACAAACTGAATTTCCGCGATTGGACGGAAGCCTTGGATCCCCAAACCTACCGCCAAACCGCCGATAGCGGATTCCGCGAGCGGCGTATCCATGACGCGCTCTTCCCCAAATTCTTTTTGCAGACCTTCCGTTACACGGAACACCCCGCCGACATTACCTACGTCTTCGCCGAAAATCAGAACATTTGGATCGCGTTGCAGTTCGACGCGCAAGGCGTCGCGAATCGCTTCTTTCATATTCATTTGTGCCATTGCTTGTATCCTCCTCTATAGAACGATCAGACTAATTTACACACGTACGTTTATTGAAAATCGGCCTTTTGCTCTTCCAGGTGTTTAGGCGTTACTTCAAACATGCTGTCGATCAGGCCTGGAATTGTCATTTTTTCCGTTTGTTCTGCTTTCTTAATTTGCTCGTTTACTTTTGCTTTCGCTTCTTCCTTCACGCGAGCAGTATCTTCTTCAGTCCAAAGACCTTTCTTCTCCAAGTATTTGGCCAAACGAGCGATCGGGTCTTTCTCGCTCCATTGACCTTCTTCTTCCTTCGTCCGGTATTTCGAAGTGTCGTCAGACAAGGAGTGCGGACGGAAACGATAAGTTACGGCTTCAATCAAAGTAGCACCTTCGCCGTTGCGAGCACGTTCAGCAGCTTCACGCACCGCGGTGATAACGGCAAATACGTCCATCCCGTCGATTTTCACGCCGCGGATCCCGGCAGCCACTGCTTTGTGCGCGATCGACAAAGCCGCAGTTTGCTTGGAGAACGGTGTCGTGATGGCATAACCATTGTTCTGCACGAAGAAAATAACCGGCAGTTTAAATACGCCAGCATAGTTCAGCGCTTCGTAGAAGTCGCCTTCAGAAGAACCGCCGTCACCGGTGTAAGTGATAACGACTTGTTTTTGTTTTTTGAGCTTGTAGCCCATGGCGATCCCCATCGCATGCAATACTTGTGCGCCGATGATGATTTGCGGCATAAGTACGTTAACGCCTTCTGGAATTTGTCCGCCATGTTGATGGCCGCGGGAATACAAGAAAGCTTGATAAAGCGGAAGTCCATGCCATACGAGCTGCGGCATATCGCGGTAACCCGGGCAAATGAAGTCCTGTTTATCCAGCGCAAATTCACTACCTACCATTGTCGCTTCTTGCCCGGAAACTGGAGCATAAAATCCGAGGCGGCCTTGGCGGCCCAAGTTGATCGCACGTTCGTCCCAAGTACGGGTAAATACCATGCGATACATCAATTCTTTCAATTCGTCGTCGGACAGAGCCGGTACTTTATCTTTGTTAACGATTTCACCGTCTGGCGAGAGCACGGACAAAGCTTCTACTTCTTCCGTGTATACTTCATAAGGAATCTTGCTCATTTTTTTCACCTCGACTGAAAATTTGATTAACTTGTTCCTCTGTTATAGAATTATTATACTCCTGTTTCATTCTAGAAGTCAAAGGAATTAAGGATTGTTGTGTTATATTTTTATCTTTGTGTATGTAACAGTTTAGAGAAAATAGTATAACACAGATCCATTTTGTGGTAACCTATTGTTGTCCTGCTTCATGGTAAATGTTACTTGATTCAACTCACAAAAGCAAAAATCGATACAACGGAGTGTGTAGAACAATGACAGATTCGAAATATTTAAAACGAACCGTCGTCAAAGAGGAAATCCAAAGTCAATTCTTAGGTGAGAAACGTTATCTGCGTGTGTATCTGCCTCCTGGGTATAACGAAATCCTCAGTTATCCTGTCGTTTACTGTCAGGACGGCGAGGAGTTCTTCAATTTCGGACGGATTGCGACACATGCCAATCGCCTGATTTTAGATGAAGGGATTGAACCGTTCATCATCGTTGGCGTTGAGGTGAATACCGTCGTGCGCACAGAGGAATATGCCCCATTCGGAAACCGGTTTGAGGCCTATACCCGCTGTTTCACGGAAGAAATTATTCCCTTCATCGAGCGCAATTATCCGGTTCGCCGTGAACCCGAGGAAAGGGTGCTGGCTGGTGACTCTTTAGGAGCAACCGTCTCCCTCCACCTGGCTATGAAAAATCCAAAACTGTTTTCCAAAATCATCAGCTTGTCCGGTGCCTACTATGAACCGTCCCTTAACCTCCTCGCTCAAGAGACCGATCTCTCCTATTTGTCGCTCTTTATGATCGTGGGATTACAGGAAGATCATTATACAACGGATACAGGCACCTATAATTTTGTTGAGTTAAATCGCAAAGCCAAAGCCTTGCTCGAAGAGCGCGGAGCCAGAGTCACCTATATGGAGAAGGACGGGAGACATTTGTGGGGATTTTGGCAGCAAGAGCTCCCCGATGCGCTAGTCCACTTCTTAAAATAACGCTTTCATATCCAGTAAAATGGGAGGCTGTCCAAGGTAGAACCCTCATCTACTTCGGACAGCCTCTCTTGATGTCTTTCCACCATAGTCTCCTACGCGCGTTAAGGAGTCTGATCCTGCACGATAGCCCGCTCTGAACTGGATTTCGTCTTCGGCTTCGCTTCCGTTCCAATATAGATATCCCCTGTTGTCAGTGACCGTCTGGGCAGTTTCCATTTATAATGGACGGATAACATCCGGAAAAAGACAACTGCCGCAAACAACAAAATCAATTCCCATGTTGAAACGAACCACCCCATACCTACTGCCAGTCCAGCCAGCATCGCCCAAACCGCATAGATCTCGTCGCGCAGTACCAGCGGTTTACGCCCGGCCAGCAAATCGCGAATAATTCCGCCCCCGATGCCAGTCAGCACCGCCGCCACAAGCACCGCACTCATCGGATGCTTCATGTCCGTGGCATACAACGCCCCTTGAATTGCAAAAGCCGACAAACCAATCGCGTCGAACAGAACCTCTGTCCGTTTCCAACGACGAACCCATGGCATCGGCAGCACGAAGGCGACCAACACGGACATTACGGCCAACATAATCAAATCCCCTTGTCCCCATAACGTCGTTACTGGGACACCGATCAAGACATTGCGGACGATCCCGCCGCCAAACGCCGTAACTAGGCCCAACACCAGCACACCGAGGATATCGTACTCCTCTTCCATCGCTACGAACGCGCCGGACATCGCAAACGCGACTGTCCCGATGATGCTAAAAATCTCAAAGATGTGCATCTCTTCCGTCCTTCTCTGCCTTTCGTTGTCAGCTTTTTATTTATCAATCCTCATTGTAGGCCCACAAGTGGAAATTGTGCAACCCTAAAATCTGAATTATACTAACGAAAGTAGAAGATATTGTTCGGGAAAGGAAGAAAATCGAAATGACTGTGAACCGGGTGCTCATTTTTGCAGGCGGACGATTAAATCCGGGAATGCTTCGTGAGGTTCGTTCGGATGATTGGGTGATCGGCGCTGACCGCGGGGCTTTATTTCTGGTAGAGCACGGGATAACCCCTCATCTGGCGGTGGGCGATTTCGATTCCGTGAACGAGGAAGAACTGGATCGGATTCGCAGACACAGCAAAGAGCTGGTCATTTGCGATCCGATTGATAAAGATCTGACGGATACGGAGCTGGCCTTTGACCTAGCCGTTCAGCGTAACCCGGCAGAAATCGTATTAACCGGAGTAATCGGAACTCGCTTGGATCATTCGTTGGCCAATATACATATGTTACTGCGCGCAGCGGAGCAAGGCATTACCTGCTCTATATGGGATGAACATAATTACATTACATTGTGCGGATCGGTCTGCCAAGTTGAGGATCGCGGATATACATATGTTTCTCTTCTTCCGCTGACCCCTGTCGTAACCGGCATTACATTAAAAGGATTCATGTACCCATTAGATGATGCAACGCTCCGCATAGGTCAATCTCTGGCGGTGAGCAATCAGTTAGCGGCTCCCGTCGGAACGGTGTATGTGAACGAAGGCTGGTTGCTTATTATCCAAAGCCGTGACTAGGTATTTGATTTGATTTTAATATGTATCATTTTTGTAACCTTTATGTGACCCCGGAATGAAAAGATGAAAGAAAAGCAGAACCCTTGATTTTTCAAGGGTTTTTTTCATGGATTTTCATTGATAAAGGAGGATGAAAAAACGCTATATCTTAAAAAAATGTAAACTTTAATGTTATTTTAATAATCGCCTCCAAACCGTTGCGGCCCAAGGTTTTTAGGGAAATATACCAAAATATAGGAGATTACAAATCTGTTATACTCCAACTAACGAACCGGTCAAATCAGAACTTGGAGGTATTACAACATGATGAAACGCAATCTATTCCAAAAAGTATTGACGGTCGGACTGGTGTCCGCCCTTGGTTTCGGTACGCTGCTTGCAGGCGGGGCTGAACCAGTACAAGCCCAATCGGCAACAAGCACTGCTGTATCCAAAGGCACGCAGGTTGTAAACTACGCGAAGAAGTTTATAGGCACTCCTTATAAATTCGGAGCATCGACTTCGACGACTAAGGTATTCGACTGCTCTTCCTTTACGAAGTATGTTATGAAGAAATATGGCGTTACTCTGCCGCGTACTTCCGCTGCTCAAGCTAAAGTTGGCTCAGCAGTATCGAAATCCAATCTGAAAGCGGGCGATCTGGTCTTCTTCTCCAGCGGCAGCCGGGCAAACGGGAAGAACGTAACTCATGTAGCGATCTATATGGGCAACGGAAAAATTATTCATACCTTCGGGAAGCCAGGGGTAACGATTTCGAATTTGAACTCTGGTAACTGGAAAAAAACATATCTGAAGGCTCGTCGCGTCCTCTAGTCGGACAAGCCTAACTTGTAAATGAAGAAGTCGTTGCATAGATCTATTGATCGCAACGACTTTTCCCATTGCCATAAGATGAACACCCCGTCCGTTTTACGTTTAACCAAACATGTACCCGGTGCCGCGAATGGTGTGGATCAGCTTTCGTGAATGGCCTTTATCGATTTTTTTGCGTAAATGCCGGATATAGACATCCACCACGTTGGTCCCGGTTGAAAAATCATACCCCCAAACCTGCTGCAGGATCAAATCCCGTCCGCACACCTTCCCCGCTCGCTTCATTAAAAAGAGCAGCAGATCGAATTCCTTCGGTGTTAAACGAATGGATTCCCCGTTCCTCCACGCTTTGCGGCTGCGCAGCTCAACTCGTAAATCCTCAAAAGATAATTCAGTTAAGGAACCATCCCCTAACCGTTTGAACAGCGCGATCAAATGACCCACCCGTGCATACAGCTCAGCCATCGGGATTGTGATTGAAACGACATCGTTGGCTCCCCGAGCAAAGCCGGCGACAACGTCCTCGGTGTCCCACTCCTTCAGCAGAAGGATCAGCGGAAACGGAGCGAACCGCCCAATTTCCTCTAGAAGCACTTCGGAAGCGTCATCAGGCAAATCCGCCCCAAGCATCAGCAGATCCGGAATCTCTTCTTCGATGATCCGAAGCACGCCGGAGCCGCTTTGCTTCCAATTAACTCGATAGCCGGCTTCCACTAATCCAGCATGGATGCGTTCTCCATGAGTCGGATCCTCTAAAACAAGCAAAATGTAACCTTTCATCGCGCGACCACCTTACCTGCATCTGCCAATCCATTATTAAGATGGTCATTCCGCCGGGAAACCATTCGGTTCCCCCGAAAGGATCCATGTTGGTCCTTAACCTATATAGCGATCATAGATCGTTTTGGCTTCAGAGGGATCTTGCGTGCCGTGGATTAACGCTCTCCCGTCCGCAAACAGAACCAACCGCTTCTCCCCTATTGTAAAAGAGAGCAGAAACGGATTAACCTCCACTTTCCCCTCCTGCAATCGTTCCAGTCTCACCGCCATCTCACGGAGTTCTAGCTTCCGCTTGGTTGCCGGACGAATCTGCACGGTATCCCTGCCGCAAAGCACCTCTGTTTTCCGATTGCCGGCCGCAGACAGATATGGGTAAGAGGCTTTGCTTCCGCAAGAAAGGCAATCCTCCCGTTTGGCCGTCCCCACTTTGATGGAGGTTTGCTCGTTTCGCCACAGATCAAAGGTCAGCAGTGTGCCTCGCAATGCCTCGATATTCCCGGTGAGCAGCTTTAACGCTTCCGTTGTTTGGTGGGCTACGACTGGTTGAACGGCAGGCGGGATCACCCCTACCGTGTCACAAGTATCCCCGCCCAACGGCACAGTTCCTAGCAAGCAGTTTAAGCAAGGCGTCTTGCCGGGCAATATCGTATATGTGATCCCGTAACTGCCCACGCATCCGCCGTAGATCCAGGGGATGCGATATTTTTGCGAGATGTCGTTAATCATTAATCTCGTATCGAAATTATCTGTAGCATCCATGATGAGGTCAACGCCCTGAATGAGGTGTTCCAATTCTTCTGGATCAACATCCATGACATGGGCATCAATTTGCACCTGACTATTGATAGCATTTAACCGTTGCTTGGCCGCGATCGCTTTTGGTACTCGTCCCGCTGCATCCGCTTCAGAAAAGAGCTGCTGTCGCTGCAGATTGCTCCACTCCACATAATCCCGATCCGCGATGACTAGATGACCGACACCTGCGCGAACGAGTGTTTCAGCGATCCCTGTGCCAAGCGCCCCAGCACCAACGACAAGTACCTTTGCTTGTCCTAGCTTGTCTTGACCTGCATGCCCGATCGGTGCAAACAATCGTTGCCGAGAATAACGATCCGGCATCTGATGTTCATGCTGCTGTTGCTGTTGCGCATGTGTTCTCTCCAATTTCCGTACTCCCCTCGCCAAAGCTTGTCTTCTTATCGAATTCCGGTAAAACAACCGCTTCGATGGATTGATTCAAGCATAGTACAGATAGGGCAAGAATTCAAAGGAGTTTCCCTCACGCTTAAGGTGCGGATTCTCTACAATCCAGCGGAAAATACCCCTTTTCGGCCGCCGCACGTTCATTCGGGAAGATCTCCTCTTCGCGATAACTATACGCATTAGCGCGATCACAGCTCTCCCGAAAGTAATATTTTATTCCCGTGTTAGGATCAACGGCTCCAATGACCGCCGGGGCCAAATCTAATCTTCCCCCGCCGAAGGCGTAGTTGTTATAGTAGTGATCACCTACGGGAATGCCTTGTAGAAACACCAGCATGCCGACATCATCTAACGTATTGTTCCACTCCTCCTGGGGGATCACCGGTAGCGTAAACGTATAATCTACCCCCAGCTTTGCCGCAATCTGATTATGAAGGCGAATCGCCTGAGCGAGATCCTCTTCTATCCGCCGAACGATCGTTGCACGCCGAACAGCATCAAAAAGAGCCTCATTTTGCAGCAGCGGGATGGAAACCTCGGATTTGATCTCGTTTTGCAATCCGCTGACCCACCGGTTTGTCGCGGCATCGTAAGCCGTCACCTGCCTGTCTAGCGTAAATGCAATGCTGTTCCCGCTAGCGTCTAAATAGGTATAGGGCTGTTTATCCTGCCATCGATAAGTCCACGTATCACTGCTCAAATCCAAGTCCGCTGTATACAGAAAATATCCGTCATAATCCATGACAACGATCGCGGGGATATAACCTAAGAGGATTTGCTGACCCGTCAGATCGTCGGCAACGCCGAAATTCAAAGACAAGCTCCGAAGCAGTGCGGCAAGGGCTTGTTCTTTATCCGCCCGCATCCATTTGGAGGATCCGTATCCGCTCTCGAATTGCTGCAGCTCGTTCCGATTTAGCGAAGCCGCTGCATCATGAACCGCCGTGCGTAAGGCGGAAGTATAGCGGGTTTCAAGCCGATTGACCTCCCATAAATTTTCCGCTCGCAGCCCGCCCAGCCAAACAACAGGAGCAATAATAATGACAAAGATCACGGCCCAGTCAGTAATCTTCATTGAGCACCATACCTCCGTAGGTGAGCAAAGACGTTCCCTGCTTCCCTGTATCGTTATATAGGAACTCCGATAGAATATCCAGCAGGCTCCGAGAGCGATCATAGGCTGTCACAGTGAAGAAATCCCCTGCCTCGAGCTTGTATGGAACACCTTCCTGCCCTGTCTCAGATGGAAAAAGGGCCTTCAAAATATCGGAAGTATAGTACGCATCGTATACAACGCTGAAATCACCTAAAAACGTTCCTGGGTCAGCCGGATCGCCATATTCCGGATGATAGATCTTATGGCGATGCTCCAGCTCAACCTCATAACCTCCTCCTGAACGCTCCAATTCATGAACAAAATCCTCATACATGTCCGGCGTGACGAACCCTTTGTTTCGCACGGCATCAGCAAACTGAACCAACGTATGGTACGCCGACAAATATCGAAGATCTTCGTGACGTTGAGCAGTCTGTAACGCTGGAAACAGAAACAGGAGCAGTACGGCAAGGAGTGCGGCCGTTATTTTGGACAAGGCATTCACCATTTACTGCAACCTACTTTCTATGAATGATCGCCCGGGTCACTTTCCCTGAAGAATCATACCTATTCTCCACGCTGTATTTCGCTCGTAAATTCAATACTTGCAAAGCGCGTTTGCGACTTACCTCCAACATGTCCTCCATGGGACCAAGCGAGACGTTGTTCAGCACTTCCCCATCAACCTCAATCTCTACTCCGAGCTCGATCCAATCCGGAATCCGATGAAGCAGATCATTCCCGGTATATCCGCCGATTGTTTCTCCCTGAGGATCTTCATAGAGGGGTCTCTCCTCCTCTTCGCTTGTGAGCACTTTTCCTTCATGCGCGTAGACGCTGCGTCTAACGCCGTGCAACTGAACCGCGAGCGCGTCGTAGAACGCGTTTTGATTCGTTCCGATGTCCAGCATATAAATCGTAGCTGCAAGAAAAGAGCTGACGGAGAAAAGCAACCATACCAGACTTTTCACATGATTAATCACCTTAAATGATGCCCCCAGCCTACGCCTCTACGGGAGGAGTGTGGTTTGCGTAAATATCAATCCCCGAACCACATTCGAGCTGTCCTTAACTACCTTCGCCTTGAACTTGCCGCTTGGATTGACATATTCATTAAGCCGTTCGTCCCAGGCATTGCTAATTGGCACATTGCTGTGATTGATCACCGCACCGTAAAATTCTGAGGACTCAGGGTCATTGACGTTCAGGATATCTCCATACCATTCTCCGCCTCTGTTCTTCCCGGTTTTCACCAGAATGCCAAATTGATCGCGATCTTTAAACTTCCGTAAGGCATTAGTGACCTGCGAACCGCTAACCGTCGTATCGTCATATACGGTAAAAGCGGCTTGGGACAATTCGGTCTGGATGTCGGAAAAGCTGTTTTGCGCCGTTTTGGTCGCTTCCTGGGCAGAAACAAAAAGAATAACTACGATCGTAATCAAAGCGATGGTCAAAAAGATTCCGGCCGCAACCTTCAGTGCGGATGATGCGTTGTTCATGGATAAATGCCTCCTTAAATCCTTTATAGTTTTTGGAGTTGTTCAAAATAGAAGTTCATTTGTTCAAAGCTCATCCAAATGAGCGGAATGACTAAATAGGCGAAGACCAGCCCATACATCGGTGTAAAACCGATGATGCGACCCCAATTCGCTTTGATATCCAGCGATTTCTCGTAATCCAACCGTCTCCGCTCAAATTGATAGGACATATCGCTATCAAGATCGTCAAAGGCATCGGCAACTAACAGCTTCTCCGATGCGAGCAAGAGCTTGTCCGCCAACCGTTGGAATTCCTCCAGAACGACCTCTTTCTTCAGCTCCAACAGCGCTTCCTCAGGGCTGAAGCTGTAGTTTAAAAGGCATTTTTGCAAAGGCTCCCGGAAGATCACCGCATAAGAGGTCAGCCATTCCAAAATTTCTTCCACGGAAATCCGCTCCAGTTCCCGCAGGATTGCGATCATCGTCAGAAACTGATATACCTCATGCCGCATGTCCATCAATCGCATCCAACGCTGGAAGTAAAGCATCCATAGCGGCAGGTAGTATCCGGCACATCCGGCTAGCAAAGCCAATCCAAACTCCCACCATTTGAGATATTCCTCATTCCAGCGCTGTAATTTGTCTAGGATTCTGTGAGTTGCTTCTGCTATCGCTTCATGGGCTTTCCCTTCCCCTGCATCCTCCAGCACTTTGGAAACAGAGCGGAAGACTTCATCATAACTGGCTTTGGGTGACATGCCTAAGTGACGCATCACCACAGCATCTCTTACAGCCTCCTGTCGTCCGGCATCAACCGTGTCCTCTGGCAAAGCGCCAAAAAAGGTAGATACGGCTGGAGGCTCCGTTAAAATCCTTTGCTTCGTTAACTGATGAAGCATAAGAAATCCCCCGAGAGCAAGGATGAAGCTTAGCAACAAAATGCTGATTCGTCTAACCTGAAACGCTTCGATCCGAAGCTGATGATTTGTCTCCTTGAGCAGCTGTGAAATACGATGATAGGCTATGGATTCAGACGTCGGAACGAACTTGCGGCAAAAGCGGCCAAGGATTGGGTGCGTATAGACCTTGGCTTCCCACGATAGTTTCGCATGTTTGGCTCGATAAGCGGTTTCTTCTTCATTCTTCAGCTTCTGCAGCAACACATAACAGAGCAGGATGGTCAGAAATAGACCCGCTTTGATCACCATCCCTGCTTTGCTTAAATAGAACCCATCCATTAACGGGAAGTGCCCTCTGGCCCACATCTCTACCGGCTTCGTAAAAAAGACCGGTACTAAAGCGATGACATGCAGCCCTTTCAGTAAATAATCCAACCGTCTTCTGCGGATAAGCTCCAACTGAACTTCTCCGGTCAGGCGGCTGATGCTGCGCAGGTACATCGAACCTTCGGTGCGTTTTCGATCACCGTACTCCGATACCAGCCGGGAAATGCCGGCAAAAGCTTTTAAATAGCGACTGGGAGCTTTCTCGTAATATTTCTCCAAGGCGATGTCCGGGTCAGCATCGACTAAGGCCTCGCTAATCCAGTGGGCATGAACCCCAATTTCACGTCCCGCCGCTTCGCCAGCTTCCTCAATTGCATCAGATACCATGCCATGTCGATGAAAGGCATGTCGAACGGCAGCGAAGAAATCAAGCAGCTGTTCCAGCAACTTGACTTGTAATCGATTGACATAACCATCAAGGAGCAAGTCTTGCAAGACGACAGCCGTGATCAGCAGTGACAAAACAAACAACACATCGGGATGCATCGCAGTTAAGATCGCAATCGAACTACCAAATGCCCCTGTGATCCCATAAACAAGCTTCATCGTTTGACATCTTAGCTTCAACTCATCCTGGGGATAACTTAGTGCGAGCCGCATGCGGATTTTCCCCACATAAAACCTTAGCGCAGGCACCTTCATCCAAGCGGCATACGACTTCAGCAGGAACGCAGACCACCATTGCCGTATCCTGCTCAGTGTTTGCTTAGTAGAAGCTTCGGCCGTACTCCCGGCGTCTACCCATAGAGGGTTTGTCTGTCTTCCAAGCCATTGCCCTGCAGCATACAAGCCGATGCCACCTAGGGCTGATGCTGCTAAAACGATCAGAAGGATTGACTTAAGCTCCAACCTTCTCCCCCCAATACGAGCTAACAAAACGTTCAAATTCGGCGACGTCCTCCGGCAACATTTCCCGCATCATAGCTTCTTGGGTCTGACGAGAAATCGGTTGCACGGCAACATAACGGCCATTTCGGTATTCCATGATCACCCGTTCTTGATAGTGGGCATGATGTACTGAAGTTGATGGACCTCCAGCCGCTGGGTAGGAATCCTGATCTTCCTGTTCAGGCCCATACCTTGGCTCCCGGCGGCAGCATTCTGTGATCCGCTCGATATAACGCCGCCCCGTCATATCGCGGCGCAGGTGAACGTCAAAGTCAATCACGGTTGCCACCTGCAGTTCAGCGACTCGTTCGTCACGGAATACGCCGGTTTTGAGCAGCGAATTGCGTAACGACTCTATAAGATCGCGAAACGTCTTGGCATGGTGCGTAAAAATTGTGAACAAGCTGGCTACCTGTGCCATCTGTACCATCCATGCAGCAACCTCGTCCGTAGCGATCTCCCCTAATATGTGGACGGTGCCGTCCGTCTTTTTCTGAAGATCCAAAGCGGCTTGCCCACTCACGTAGTCCGTCTCCCGAAAGCTTAAAATGTTACGGCCACTGTACAAGCGGCGTAAATGCAGTTCAAAGGACATTTCCTGGACACGCAACGTATATGCGGCATAGATATACTTGACCATGGCCATCAATAAGGTTGTTTTACCCGATCCCTGCGAACCCGTAATCGAAGTAATCCGGCTGCCCTTCATGAAATATTTCAGCAGTCCGATCGGCAGCTCGGCGTTCTCTCCCTGGATCAAGTGCTCCAACGAGGTACCCATCATATCGAATTTCCGCACGAAAAAAGCCCATGACTCTGCAAATGGCGGCCGAACAACAACAATCCGCGAACCGTCCTGCATCTCGTTCACCTTATATCCGTTAACCTCAGATAGTTGGCCTGGCAGATTGAATTTATAGATGTTCTGACAAACACGCTTTAACTCCGCTTCACTGCCAAAGGATAGAAATGACAGGCGGATACTCTTCCCTCGATAGAAAATCCAGACGCTCTCCCATGAACGGGTCAGTTGCTGCCCATCCTCATCTACAGGAAATAACTCGCTCCCCTCATATCTATGACCAATGCCAGAGGCAGGCTCAATGGCTCCATATCCACTTGGAATCCCGCTTACTCCGCCGCTCAACCCGTCGATCCGCATCTCCCTCAGCTCGTCCACGACCGAGAAGCCCTTATACATTTGGAAAACACGCTGCACGACAAGATCCAACTTCTCTTGGAACGCCAGAGGCCGAAACTCTAAGAAAAAGATACGGTCGATGTCCTCGCCCGTAATTTCGTATACCGGGGAACCATCCGACGTTTTTGGCAGTTTCGCTTCATCCAGCGCATAGTCTTCGATCATCTGCGCTAAACCGTCGGCGCCATACCGCTGTTTATAGAGGTATAACACGAGATCGAAGCGGTCCTGGGCGGTTAACAGCTCTTGGCGATGAAAAGGTAGAATCCGATCGATATTGTGCTCGTTAATTCCGTAATCGCCCGTGAGCAAGTCCCGAATAAATGACTTAATGTATTGCTTGTCCTTTGGATCCCCATACGCACAGCCCCGAAGCGCTTGGCGCAGTTCTGCACGCGCCTTCGCTTTACGGTTCCATGCTTCCTCGTTTAGGCCCCAATCCGCTCCGCTCGTACGGCTAAGGTCATGCAATCGTTCTTTGACGTAGGTTACAATCACTGACCATTCAAAGCGATCCTGTCCAGTAGGACGTTCCACTCTACCGGGTCTCGTCATTTTAACCTTGCGCCACAATAAGATCAGAACCGCCAGGATAAGAAGCGAAATAATTATCCCGTTCATCAGCCCGCTCACACTCTATGCCCCCCTTTCCTTCGGTGAAATGGATACACCCGTTTCGGCGGCCATTTCCATCAGCATGTCTCCGAGCTCGGCGTATCCTTTCATAAGAAGCTCACGCTCCCCCTTACGTTTCGACCAAATCGGAGATTGGCGAAAATATGCTAGGATGTTCCGGGCATTCCAAGCATCCGCGAACCCGGTATGATATGGTATCCCGATCAAGCGTTGCACGCCGGAATAACGCCGCTTCAGATTATTTAGCCCCCAGCGGGACCGCGGATCATAGGGTGAAATGACAAAAAGCAATTTTTTGTTCGATTCACCTAGATAAGGAGCCGCATCCGCCAACCAACCATCCAAGGTTCCTAGTCGATGCGGCAATACCGCGACGAGAACATCTCTTTCGCGTAGCTTCTGCAGCGCCTCGCTTAACCGTAGCTTTTGCTCGAGAAGGATTAGGCGATCGTACGATTGTTCTGCAATCGCCAGTATTTCAGGGATAACCTCGTTATCCGGCTCCATCCTCGCCGAGTTGCTTATCCGCGTTCCGCACACCAGGTCAAGCCGTCCACGCAACAACGGGACGGTATAATCGCTAAAATTGCTCGCCGTTAACCGCCCGCTGGACTGCAAGCGCAGCAGTGCATCCAGGCCATGCTCTGGAACCCCTCCCTCCCCGAAGGTATCGCTATGCAAACGGACGATTTGTCCGATGCCTTCCTCTAAGCCGCGTCCAGCGGGCGCATCATTAAGCAGGAGCAGACGTTGTGGATGTCGCAGCCCTAACGTAACAGCGGTAGACACAGCAGCTTCGGCGGCGCGGCCTAGTCCGCCATCCCAAAACACAAAGCGGCTCATGCTTGTCTCCTTTCCGCTTGACGCACAGCACGTTTAGCGATCGAATAATCCCAGCCTGCCAGCTCACGAAGCAGTTGGCGCACCGCCCTTTTATAGGAACGGGAGAAGCTCCGAAGGCGTAGCTGCTGCAAATGTTCATTTTCCAAGTGAACAGCCCAATTTGATTCATCCCAAGGGATACAAATCGCTTCGGAGTGCCATTCCAGCGGAAGGTCTTCTAACAGACCCAGAATATATCGACTGTTCACCCCGCTGTCGACCGTACGGATAAAGACCGGCCGAACAACCAGCCCCCGCAGCTCCGGCCAATGTTGACACAAGCTGCGGAACCACCCGGCACTTACCTCAACCTCGTAACGATCGAACGTGGTGACCCAAACAATTTCATCTGCGGACATCAACCGTTCAGGAGTGAGACCATTAGGCGTGTCGATATCTTCTAATATGTAGTCGTAATCGGTGGACGGGTCTTCATTGCTTAATTCCATAGATACAGCGCTCATGAAGCCCGACGTCCCGGTAGCAACATCAAAACCACAAAACTCCGTTAAAGGAAGATAGGAATCTCCATCCCCAATCGAATAACGGTATTTACTGTTTTCTGTGCCATCTGTGAGCAATACTTTGGAGCCGGATGCCGCCAAAACGCTGCTAAAATAAAGTAACAAGTCTCTTTTGTCGCTCTTGCCTACGAACATCCATCTTTTCATGCCAAATCCTTTCCTCCTCTCAACTTGCTGGATCGAGCTCAAATTGGTCTCGGTCACCTGATCTTCCATCCGAAACGATGTTACCAGCAGGTTGATCCGAGCCCCGAACCTCTGTTTGTGAACGCGAAACAGTGGTCTGACGAGCAAATTCGCTGGCACGCTGCGGCGACATAGCGGAGAGATCCCGTTCCAAGCCGCTTCGGGCCATATTGCTGAGTTTAAGCGCACGTTCCGCTTTCTCCACGATATTCGGATCTTTGCGAATCAGCTCCATCACGCCTTCGTTTACTGGATATGTCGGGACCGGCTTGCTCTGCAAATTGGGCTCGACATAGGCGAGCGCATATATCGAAGCCTTATGTAAATAAGCGTCTACGATCGCGCTGGATAACGAGAGAATTTCGGCTTCATCCAGCGTCACCGTGATCGTATCAGAGCTCAGATTCGCGACTTTCTTCTTGGACAGCAAAATATAATCGTGGCCCGTTGGAAATTGAATGCGAATATCAATAACATCGTTCGCCTTCAATACTTGTGGAAGCTGTACAAACGCCATTTCCCGCCAACGTAAATCGTCCGGAACCGGAGCCTCTTCATAGACGAGCGTCTCCGTCAGGGGCGTCATGGAACGCAGCGCAACCTTGGCATATTTCCCGGCAACGGCTTCCTGCGATGTAAAGAGGTCCGCTGGCACGCTATTGGCAGGAAGCTCCACCCGTTTTAAGTCGCTTGCTGCAATGAGGTTGCCAGCAGGAATATCTCGTGTAGGTACCCATCCCTGAACCATCCGCTGTTGAGCCTGCTCACGCAAACTGGCCAACTTAGTTTCATAATCCTGAACCAGGGTTTTCCTCTCAGCATGAACCTGTCTTTCCCGCACGAAGGTATACCCCGCAAACACCACGCTTGCTGTAACAACACCAACCAATCCGGATAACAGCATTTGCTTCGTTTTTTGCCTTAATCTAGGCATTCGTCAGTAGCACTTCCTTTCTATGGTTTGACTTTCATCCGTAACCTGAGTCCTGGTCGTTTGCTCTTCAAGAGCAGATGCTCACAAACCTCCTGCAATGCAGCCGCAGTTGACGGTCCGGGATCAAACGGATTCGAATCGGGAGGAAGAGCATATACGCCCTTATAATGAAGCTCCCTGCGAATTCGCCGTAAACGGGCAGGCGAAGCAAACGGGATACAGATCCTCCAAGTTACAGGGATCTGACCTTTGACGCCGAAGGTTTCGACGAAGCGATCGATCTCTCCGGCCCTCCATTCTGCTCCTGCACCAACGACGATAGATAAGTCGGCACGGTGGAATTCCTCCATCAGCTCCTTGCTGCGGCACGTCCCCAAGTCACAGATGACGCATCCGAAACCTTCCGACAACATCGCGAGAAAATCTGCTCGGGACGTCAGCTTGGCATAAACCACTTGACCTACCCGAAAACGCCCTCTATTGTTCAGTTCAGCTGCATATTCATCACCCTCCAACAGCTGAACTAACCTAACAAAAGCCGTTGATTTGGGGTTCATCTCCACGACCGCAACCTTCTTCATGCTCCGTGCCATTGTGTGGGCCAGCGCAATGGCAGTATGGGTTGCACCCGCCCCGGCTGAGGCAGCCATAACACTGACCAATGCCGGGCGACCGTTGTACGCAACCATGTCAGCTATTCGGGCATTCGAACCTGAGGCCGCCAAACTGGCATCTGATAACCCCCTCAACAATAAGGTCAAGGCCTCACTTACCGCCTCAGCCGAAACAAACCGCTCCTCCGGGCGAACCTGCAGCAGTTTGGACACGATTGGACGAAGCTGTTCACAACCATGTTCCCGTAAGGCCACCGCCGCTTCGGATGTCCACACCGTATATCTGCCCCCCGTTCCCATATAGAGCAGGACTGCGCCTAAAGAATACAGATCCGTACGCGCGTCGCTTTGGCGATTGTCATATTG
This sequence comes from Paenibacillus sp. 3LSP, assembly GCF_032465655.1. Classification (NCBI taxonomy): domain Bacteria; kingdom Bacillati; phylum Bacillota; class Bacilli; order Caryophanales; family Paenibacillaceae; genus Paenibacillus; species Paenibacillus sp. 3LSP. The sequence continues at coordinate 87,311 of NZ_JAWDJI010000098.1, forward strand.
CTCTGGTGCCGCAAATCCAACCGTGCCAAGCTGCACCGTATCTTCCGATTTCCCCACCGAAAAGATTCTGGCGATTCCAAAATCGACGAACCTCAGCTCGCCTTTATCATCAACCAGCAGATTGGCAGGCTTCACATCCCGGTGGATCACTGGAGGCTCATGTCGATGTAAATAATGCAGCCCTTCCGCGATTTGCAGACCAAATCGAAGGATCAACTCCAGCGGTAACCGCCCTTCTCTTGCCCGAATAAATTGATCCAATGGCACACCCTGGATATAATCCATCACAATATAGGAATATCCGTCCCGGTCGGGGTCAATAAAATCAACGATCCGTGGCAGACGGTGATGATTTAATGTAATCAGCAGCTTGACCTCTTTCGCGACAGATACCGGCGCTTCGGGTACGTTCAAGCATTCTTTCACAGCCCAGTTCTTTCCCGGCAGCTTGATGTCCTCGGCTAAATACACCCAGCTCATTCCTCCCTGACCAATCAAATATTTGATCCGGTAACGCCCAGCCAGCAAGTCACCAGGAACGAGCTTGGACACGAACCTAGTCATACCTCCTCCTTTCTTGAACGCAAAAAAGGGAAAGCCACCTCCCGTCATTTCCCGACCCTACGGCCGATATCAATGACTGGGGATGCTTTCCCTAATCGAGTTCAATGTATAATTTTGGAATTAGTATAGAACGGATGGCGAAAAATGTAAAGCTTTTTTTAAAGCTATTTCATTCACGCCATTAATATTTAATCATGTACAGCGTGATTTCATCCCGGTTATGAAACAGCTGCTTTGCTCTTTGTACTTGCAGGCGGGCTTCCTCAAATTGAGTGATCACCTCTTGAATTAACGCCATCGGTTTCTTCGTCAGCAGCTTCACTGTCACGATGGCAGTCCCTCCCGGAACCAAGGCGTAGAGCAATTCGGTCACGAGCTTAGCCGTCAATTTGGGACTCCAGCTCATGTCGCAAACCAACAGATCAAATTGATTTTCTTTAAATTTCACCCTGTTCGCATTACGCTGCAAAAACGTCAGTTTCGGCGAAGATAACAATGCTGGATGTAGCTTCGCCGTATCCACCGCCGTTACGTTTAATCCGCGTTCCAGCAGGAATGAGGTCCACCCCCCGGGTGCCGCGCCAATATCCAGCGCTTCGCGGAACGATTCAAACGGAATTCCAAACGTAGCTTCCGCCTCCAACAACTTGAACTTCGCCCGCGAGATTTGCCCCTCCTCCTTGCGGAAGCGGATTGCCCCGCCGTTCCAGTCGGAAAGGTTATCCTGCGGATGCGCGACACCGGCAAATATCCGATCTTGCCCGGCAAACACTGAAATGATCCAATCTGCATTCCTTACCACGAATTCCCCTACACACACGTCCTGCAGTAATTCCTGGAGACGGTCCTTCAACTCTGGCGCGGTTCCCGGCCATAGTCCGTCGTCTGATTTGCGCGCTTGCACGGCAATCTTGGCGCCTGGAAGCCGGAAATCCGCCATCAGATATTTGCGCAGCGGTTCCAGCCATTGCTCTGGATTGACCTCTTCCGTTTCCCCCGGACACCATTCCCAATCAACCAGAAATACATGCCGCAGAAAAATCGGCTGATCCTGACGCAGCCGGTGCTGCACATCCTCCGGCACCGCCTGTAACGAAGCGGCAAAAACCTCACCGGGAACCAACATCGTGCTCTTGACGCTGCCAAACATGCGGCGCAGCTCCTCCTGGGCATAAGGAGCAAAGCCATGATTCGCTGTGCATATCCATTTCGATTGCGGCGGCACCTTGCAATTTCGGGCGATTTCCTCTAACCGCTCGAACGGAATCGGCCCATTATGCAGCTTCACATGCTCCGGCAAGCCTTGATAGAAAATTTCGTACATACTCTTTTTCCCGGACATGCTGGAGGTGTGAAGATAAATTTCACGAGGGAATAGCCGTTCCCGCACCATGGCAGCCGCCAATTCCGTACCGTTAGGTTCATCCGGCCCCATATCGTAATCCAGCGACAAGATGTCTACCTCCGTCAAGCGAAGCAATTCTAGACACTCCTCGACGGTGCGCGCTAACGTAAATCCCTGCGGACATCGGCGAAAATCGTCCATATATACATGAATCAATAGTGTTCTTCCTTTCCCGCGGTATTTCACTCCAAGCGGAGCCCGGTTCTCTCTCTAGGTCTCCGCCCACCGTCTCACTCGCTCCATATCCTCTCTGTACGTCCCGTCTTCCCCGGTTTCGCTCTCAAAGATAAGCGGGGCTCTCCGAATCTCGTCGATCTGCAGAAGCCAGCGAAAGCCGGCTTCGCCGATATGGCCCTGCCCCACACGGGCATGACGGTCCTTTCGCGATAATACCGGGTATTTTGAATCGTTAAGATGAACGGCACAGAGACCGTCCCAGAACTTCAGCTCCTTGGCCTTGGCCGCAAAGCTCTCGTCCCCTTCACCCCGCCACATCCCCGCCCCAAAAGCATGGCAGGTGTCGAGGCAAAAGCCGATGTGCTCCGAATCCCGGCACAATTTGCGGATTTGGACCAACTCCTCGATCGTCATCCCCATGTCGCCGTGATCACCGGCCTGGTTCTCAATTAACAGCTTCGCGGAACCTTGCCAGTCAGATAGCACATCATTAATACATTGTATAATATTTTGGTATCCTTGTAAGGGGTTTCCTGCCTTAAATGTGCCAAAATGTACCACAATCCCAATCGATCCGCACGCTTCAGCGATTTCCATATCATTTCGCAACGACTGTACAACTCGGCCATATGCTTCGCCGTCAGTCTCCTTGCTGATCGCGAGGTTGCTGGGATAAGGGGTATGCGCAATGGAGACCAAGCCGTGTTGTTCGCAAAATGTTCGGCATTGTTCCGCATCCCGCGGATCAAAGCTTTTGACTGCAAGGCTCCGTGGATTTTTTGGAAAATACTGAAAAGCGCCGGCCCCCATCTGCAGCGCAGCTTTGGCAGCCCCAAGATAACCGCTTCGAATGCTAAGGTGTCCCCCAACCTTCACCTTATCGGTCATGCTGACAGCCCGGGCTGTAAAATACTTTACGCCCGTTCATTTCCGCTTTGACGATGGTATCTCCGCAGCGGGGACAGGTCTCTCCCTCCCGGTCGTACACCCTGCAGATCTCGTTGGCCCCACCGGTCAACTGATCGTCCCGGGTTAACGGCATCTCCATATAACCACCAGCCTCGGTTGCCTCGATGAGCACATCCCGAACCGCTTGATACAATCGTGAAAAATCTTCATCGCTGAAATTTTGCAGCTTCGCCATCGGCAGCAACTGGGCCGCAAACGCAATTTCATCCGCGTAACAGTTGCCAATGCCGGCTATGACGTCCTGGTTGACGAGGGTCGTCTTCAGACTTCCCCGCCGCTTGCGCAGCAGTGCGGTAAACCGTTCTTCGTTCATCCGCCGATCCAGCAGCTCCGGGCCTAAGTGCGAAAGCAGCTCCTCAGCCTCCTTGGCACTGTGCAAGTGCAAATGACCGAGACGCAACCCGATGAAGTACAGGACTAGCTTCTCACCAAAGGTGATTTCCACCTGCGTGTTCCGGTCGGGACGATCCTCCTTGGAGCCGAGGTACAGTAACCCACCCAGCATCAGGTGGAGCATCAATCTTCGCCCATTATCCAGATGGAACAACAGGTTCTTGCCTCGACGTTCAATGAAGATCACCTGTCTACCCATCAGTTCCCGTGTAAAGTCTGCGACCGGCAAATTCACGGATTTCTCCCGGCCGATGTTCACTCCCGTAATGGGGAGATCCAAAATATGCTGAGACAGCTGGATTCGATAATTTTCCATCTCCGGCAATTCCGGCATGGTACATCTTTCCCTTCATCCGTATAAGTTCGTAAGTTCGATCATTAGTTCATCTCATTAAATAAAACAGGATCATCCACGATTTCCGCAAATTCGTTCACGGACTTCCGCAAGATCGCGGCACACTACATCCGCCTCTACACCGGAAGATTTCACATAATCCGGCAGGTTATCCGCTGTGGTGACGCCGGTTAGGGTTAGAATGGTCCCGCAGCCGGCATGCTTCCCTGCAGCGATGTCGGTATTGAGATTATCGCCGATTACCGCCACTTCCGAAGCTTCCAGCCCCAGCTGAGCGATGGCAAAATCCATCAGCGGCGCAGCCGGCTTGCCAATCACCGTCGGCTTAACGCCCGACGCAGCTTGAATCGCGGCGGAAATCGTTCCCGCTCCGGGCATTAAGCCGTCTTGGGAGGGCAGCAGCAAGTCTGGATTGGTTAGGATATAACGCGCCCCACTTCGGATCCAACGGGCAGCCCGGGTTAATGTTTCGTATGTAAATTGGCGGTCGATGCCTTGCACCACTACGTCCGGATGTTCCAAGACTATTTGTAATCCGGCATCCTCCAACGCCTTTATCAGACCAGTCTCACCAATGGCTGCGACTTTACAGCCAGGCTGTTCTTCGGCAATATACTTGGCTGCAGCTACGGCCGAGGTACAGACTTCTTCGGCCTGAGCCGATATGCCCATCGCTTTCAAATGTGCAGCGACCTCCTCCGGTGTCCGCGAAGAATTGTTCGTCACGAACAGAAAAGGGATTCGCTGCGCGCGTAAGGCGGAGATCAGCTCGTCCGCACCGGGAATCATTTGAGGCCCATGATATAACGTGCCGTCTAAATCAATGAGATAGGCCTTCCAACCCTTTGGCAAAATCCTCATCCTTTCGATACGACCGTGTCTCTATTTATTGTACCTAGGAACCTAGGGGTCAGGCAAATTTTTCCGTTCAATTTAGGGGAAATGTCATTTCAAAGTTTGAGTCCGCCGTTTGGCGTCGAACGATCGCGAACAGTGACATAAATCGGTCTTGTTCCTCTTGACAAACTTTGAAATGCCCTGTCAGTTCCTGCGCTTTCCCGGAAAATAATTATTTCCGCCCGCAGCGGCGTGCCACTGGATAGAGGACATGTTCCCGGGCTAGGTGCGAGTTTGGAAAGACGGAACGCGCCTCTTCTTCTAATCGCTGCAACTGATCGTCTGATTTATAACGCGAGCTAAAATGAGTCAGCAGCAGCTGCTGCACCCCGGCTTCCTTCGCAGCAGTCGCCGCTTGCTTCGCCGTACTGTGGTGATAGTCGTGGGCCGTCTTCGCTAGTTCATGCAAGAAAGTTGCCTCATGAACCAACATATCCGCGTTTTGAGCCAAAGTTAACACAGAATCACACGGCCGCGTATCGCCTAGGATAGTGACAATCCGGCCAGCCTTCGGCATCCCCAGCACATCCTTGGCATGGACCGTCTCGCCATTTGGCGCAACCACACTTTCCCCGCGTTTGAGCTTGCCGTAAAGCGGGCCTGGACGAATGCCGCAACGCTCCAGCACAGCGGAGTCCAGCTTACCAGGCAAATCTTTTTCGATTACTCGATACCCGTAACTGTCAATCCGGTGCTCTAGCAGCGCCGCTTCAACCCGGAACGAATCGTCCTCGAACAGGACACCGCCCTGGTGCTCCACCAGCTCGAGCTTATAGTTAATCCGCGATTCGCTAAGCGACAGCGTCGTTTCAACGAATTTTTTCAGGCCTTTGGGACCGTATATGACGAGAGGTGTATCCCCGCCCTGATAGGCACGGCTCGAAATGAGCCCAGGCAAGCCAAACAAATGATCACCATGCAAATGGGTGATGAAAATATATTCCAACTTGCTTAATTTCAGCGGTGAACGCAGGATCTGATGCTGAGTGCCTTCACCGCAATCGAACAGCCAGAGCGAACGGCGTTCCTCCAGCAGACGCAACGCCACTGAAGTCACGTTCCGTTCCAAGGACGGTACCCCTGCATTCGTCCCTAAAAAGTAAAGTTCCATGCCATTTCGTCCTTTACGCTAGAATGATACATCGATACACGTACAGATTGCCAAAACCCTCCGAATCTCGGAGGGTTTTGCAAAGGTTGCATGACGGGCTTAGTTCCCGGCTTTGTCCACATTGAAATATTGCGCTTCAGGGTGTGCAAAGACCATCGCTGAGACGGATGCCTCCGGCTCCATCATGAAGCCCTCCGTCAACGTGACACCAATGTCTTCCGGATGCATCAAGTCAAACAGCAGCTGCTGATCTTCGAGGTCCGGGCAGGCCGGATAACCAAACGAGACGCGAATCCCTTGATAACGCGCTCCATGCCGCTGTTTCATCGTCATATTCGCCGGATCCGGGAAGCCCCAAGTATCCCGCATAATATGGTGAACCCGCTCCGCCAGCGCTTCAGCCAGCTCCAGCGCTACCGCCTGCAGCACATGGGAGCGCAGATACTCGCCTTCATTCTTCCATTTCTCGGACAATTCTCGAACGCCTTGCCCTGCCGTTACAACCAGGAAACCAACGTAATCCATTTGCCCGCTGTCCACGGACTTCAGGAAATCCGCCAAACACAGGTAAGGCTCGACCTTCTGGCGAGGGAAGCTGAATCGCTTGAGCACCTTGCCAGGTTCAGCCGGATCATAGATCAGAATATCGTTACCGGATGATTGTGCCGGGAAGAACCGATACATCGCCTGCGTGCGGATGATGCCGTCTGTGACCGCTTCGAGCAGGATTTGATCCACCGTCTCCTTCAGTTGAACTGCCTTTGTCTCACCTGCCGCCAGCTGCTGCTCCACAGAACCGCGGAGTCCTAGGTGATGACCTAACAGCATCTGCATGTTGATATAAGGCGTAATGTGACCAATCGGATAATCACGCAGGACGTGACGCTCCAGATCCGGTGGAGTAAATACCGGCGCATCGGTAGAAATCTTGGAACGCTCCACTCGTGTAAGCTCCGGCAGCGGCTCAGCAACGGCTACAGCGCTATCCGCTTCTTTCTCCGCTTCTACTTCCAGGCGAATTTGCTCCCGAGCGACCGGATCCATCAGCTTGTTGGCCAAATCGAGACCATCCATTGCGTCTTTGGCATACAAGACCAAGCCGTCGTACTCTGGCCGAATCCGCGTTTTGGTAAATTTGCGGGTGAGCGCCGCTCCGCCTACAAGGATCGGGACGTCGATGCCGGCATTCCGCAAATCCTGTGCCGTTGTGACCATTTGCTGAGCCGATTTCACCAGCAGACCGGAGAGTCCGATCGCATCCGCTTTCTCCTCCCGATACGCTTCGATAATGCGTTCCGGTGGTACTTTTATGCCCAAATTCACAATTTGGTAACCGTTATTGGACAGAATGATCTCAACCAGGTTTTTGCCGATATCATGAACATCGCCCTTCACCGTTGCCAACAGAATTTTCCCTTTTACGCTGGTTTCATTCTTCTCCATAAACGGTTCCAGGTACGCTACCGATGCCTTCATTACTTCGGCACTTTGCAATACCTCGGCAACGATCAATTCATTGTTATTAAATAACCGACCCACCTCTTCCATCCCTGCCATCAGCGGGCCATTAATAATTTCCAGGGCGGTATACTTTTTAAGCGCCTCATCAAGATCAGGAATTAACCCTTCCTTGGTTCCTTCTACAACATAGGAAGCCAACCGTTCCTCCAGCGTGAGCTGAGTGGTAGTTACGGCCTTCTCTACCTTCTTGTTCCGGAAAGCTGCTACGAAGGCGGCCAGCGTTTCATCATTCGTATTATAGATCAGTTCTTCCGCCAGACGACGCTCCTCTTCCGGAATTTTTGCATAGCGCTCCAGCTTCTCCGTATTCACGATCGCATAATCCAGTCCTGCTTTGGTGCATTCATACAGGAAAACAGAGTTCAAAACCTCGCGGCCGGCTTCAGGCAAACCAAACGAGACGTTACTGATGCCCAACACCGTATGAACTTTTGGTAATGCCTCTTTGATCAGGCGGATCCCTTCGATCGTCTCCTTGGCCGAACCAATGTACTGCTCATCCCCTGTCCCTACAGGGAATACGAGCGGATCGAAGATGATATCTTCCGGTTGCAGACCATATTTGTTTACGAGCAGATCATAGGAACGCTTAGCAACCTCAAGCTTATCCTCCCGCGTGATCGCTTGCCCGCGTTCATCAATCGTACCTACGACCACAGCCGCACCGTATTTATGAATCAACGGCGTGACGCGCTCGAACTTCTCTTCGCCGTCCTCTAAGTTAATCGAGTTAATAATCGATTTGCCCTGACAATATTGTAGAGCAATATCCAGCACCTTCGGATCGGTCGTGTCAATCATAAGCGGGACTTTGACTTTCTTGACCACCAATTCCAGGAACTTCTTGATATCCTCCGCTTCATCCCGGTCCGGATCCTGGACGCACACGTCGACAACCTGTGCTCCGTTCTTCACTTGCGCCCGAGCGATTTCCGATGCTTCTTCGTATTTGCCCTCCACGATCAGCCGTTTAAACTTGCGTGATCCCAAAACGTTTGTTCGCTCTCCGACCAAGTAAGGTCGGTTTGCTGATTCGATATAAACCGGCTCAATACCGGAAAGTGCCGGCAAATGGCTGCCGTTCAGCTCACGCGGCCGGTAATCCTTCAGCGTGTTCGCTAATGCAGCGATATGAGCAGGCGTCGTACCGCAGCACCCGCCGGCAATATTCAGCCAACCTTGCTCGGCAAAAGCAGACATCTTCTGGGCAAGCGAATCCGGGGACTCATGGTAAGTGCCGTTTTCGTCCGGCAAACCGGCATTAGGGTGACAGCTTACCGCTGCTTTCGCTAGTCCAGACAAAGTGCGGATATGGTCACGCATGAACTCTGGTCCCGTTGCGCAGTTAAGTCCAATGGAGATCGGATTCAGATGTTCAAGCGAGATATAGAAGGCTTCGATATTTTGACCCGCCAGCGTTGTCCCCATCGGCTCGATGGTGCCGGAGATCATCAGAGGCAACGTGGTTCCAGTCTCGGTAAAAGCCCGTTTAATTCCGATACTCCCGGCTTTTACGTTCAGTGTATCCTGTGAAGTTTCCAGCATCAGCGCATCAACACCAGCTTCGATTAACGCCGTAGCTTGTTCCGCATAGCTGGCCGTCAACTCATCGAACGTCACACCGCCAGTAACGGATAAGGTCTTGGTTGTGGGTCCCAGGATGCCTACCACGTAGCGTGGATGATCCGGAGTACTATATTTTTCCGCTGCTTCAATCGCCAGCTTGGCCGCAGCCAAGTTGATTTCACGTGCCTTATGCGGAATATCATATTCAGCCAGCACGACAGATGTCGCACCGAACGTATTCGTTTCTATCAAATCAGCACCTGCCGCGAGATACTTCTCGTGGATGCCACGGATCACATCCGGACGGGTGAGCACGAGCATTTCGTTACAGCCGTCCAGCTCTTCACCGCCGAAGTCGGCTGGAGTCAGGTTTTCCTGCTGAATCATGGTGCCCATGGCGCCATCGAGGATCAATATTCGTTCTTTCATTCTGTCGAGCAGGCTTGGTTTACTCATGTCATGTCCCTCCCGTAAAACGTTAAAATATAGTTTAACAGAATAAAGCGTTGAAGAAAAGAGAGTTCCGTGAAATCTCCAAGTGAAACACTTCATTCAAGATCTTGTTATCCTATCGGTCATCCCTGAATTAAAATCCGAACAACGCTACAAATCTTTTCTTTTAAAGTTCGGAAATTCGCCTTATTAGGAGGATCAATTTAATAGAAAAGCCGCCTTCTCCAAATGGAGAACAGCAGCTCCTTTAACAAAAGCACCGATTCAGTTGTCAGCTTATTCCACCGTGAATTGCTTCGAAGGCATGGAGTGCTGATCGCGAGCCGTAACATGGGAAATCACTTCATAGGTTCCAGGTTCCTTAAAAGTATGCTCCAGCACATAGGTTCCGTTGCCGGCACTCTTCACTTGGACTTGATTGTGCTTTGCGTTATCGTCATTTGTATTCCAAAATTCGAACATAACTTCCTTCGCATCATCCACGTTCTCGCCGTTGTGGGTTACTTTGGCTGTAAACGTCACCGGTTCACCGGCCTTAGCTGCAGCTGGTGTTACGTCCAGCTCAACTTGAATCGGCTGCAGTGCCGCTTCTTCCGCTGAAGCAGACGATGATTCACTACGGCTGCATCCAGCGACAACAATGAGCGCAAGAACGATGGCAACAAGCAGCCCCGTTTTTCCCTTGATTCTCATTCAGATTTCCCCCTTCCACCGCCTAAGAATACCTTACTTCTGATTCACTACAAGCCAACTTGAGTTATGCCAACTTCGCTAAGAGGTCATGAAGTTCGGACAAATGCTTGATCTCATAATCCGGTACGATCTCACCGGTAAGTGTTTTGCCGTCTCGATTAATCCAAACGGCGGTCATACCAACACTTAGCGCACCTTTGATATCCGTCGTCAGCTTATCACCAACCATGATTCCTTCATTCGGTTCGATCCCTAACCGTTCTAAGGCGTGGCGGAAAATGGATGGATCGGGTTTGCCCTTACCGAAGTTTCCGGAGATCACAATCTCATCGAAAAAAGGCGCCAGCTCAGGCACGCCATCCAGCTTCTCCTGCTGTAAGGCTGGACATCCGTTCGTAAGTAACAGCAGTTTCACCTTGCCTTGCAATTCCTTCAACACTTGAAAAGTCTCCTCGTATACATGAGGACGGGCACGCCGTTCGCGGCCAAACTGTTCCGCCAGTTCGCCGGCCAGCTCCTCGTCATCAACGCCAAGCGCAAGCAGACCGCGCCGCCAGGATTCCTTACGATAGGTTGGAGCTAACTGCTCCAACTGGCGGAATTCCGGTTGTTCTCCAGCAGAGAATGTCGCCCATAACCCTTCAAACGGATTGATTCCAATCATCGTTGTGAAAGGATACGTTTCATAGGATTCATACAACCCCCGCGCTTCCCGGCGTACGGCTTCTTCCAATTGATCGGGGTTTAATCCATCAATTTTCGCCGCAGCGCGTTCACACGTTGCAGCAAAAGCTTCCTTTACGCTTCGCTCATCCCAGAGCAGCGTGTCATCCAGGTCAAAACATACCGCCTTGATTGCCATTCGCCCCAACCTCTCCATTCCTATCACAAGTGTATTGTATAAGGTTTATTCCTTCACCAGCTTCACATGATGGGTATCAGCATACAACTGCAGGCGTGCAGCCATTGCTTCCGTGTCAAACCGGTTACGGGTGCGGTAGAACACCCACTTCGGTTCCCGCGTCTTCGGTTCAATGACGATTTTGCTCCGGCTCACTTTGATCTTGCTGATGTTACCCGCATCCAACATCCGATCGCGGTTGAACTTCGAAGTGTACAACGAGCTCTTATTCACGCGCAAATAAGGCTTGCGCAGGAAAATCACCAGAGCCAGCACGAAATACAAAAAGATCGTTGCCCAGAACAATACCGAATTCACTTCCTCGGTATTCCCGATCAACCCGACCACGGCATACAGCAGCGCTAACAGAACCAAGGCGGTAGGCAAAATGAAGTTCCGCCCTTTAAATACGTCGCCTTCCCCATTTGCTCCAAGTGAAGTACGAGGGTTGCGCGTCCCTTGTCCGACATTGGAACCTTTGCCTTTCTTGTACATTCTTCGTTGATTGCGTTCTACTTTTCGGTCAAACGACCCCATACCTGTTCCTCCCTATTTATCTACAATCTCGATCGACTCGAGCTGTTGCCGAAAATTTCTGCGAACGTTTTGCAGATACGTTTCCCGAAGCTGGGCTCTTTCCAAGAGTTCGTCTTGCGTTAACCCTTCTTGTTTCGCTTTTCGAGCCAGCTCGTTAATCCGCTTAACCAAAGCATCAATATCCATAAATCCACCTGCTTCTTTGATATACTATGCTACCCATGATGTCTCACAGGGCATTAATTCTTACTTTGACATGAGAAAAAGAGCTTGTCAAGGCGCGGCAACCCCTGCCGTAATACCTTAAGACAAGCTCTGTTCGAATACATTGATAAACCTGTGAATTATTTTTTAACGTATGAATTATCTACTGGGCAACATCAACGTATCGCCAGCTTGAATCGCACTGCTGCTCAACCCGTTAGTCCGGATCAGCTTCTGAACATAGACCCTTGTGTCCAGTCCTTGTGGCTTATGTGCTACAGCAATTTCCCACAACGTATCTCCTGGCATAACCACGACATATTCCGGCCGATACGTTCCGTCAGCGTTGTCTGTGGAAGCAGCAAAGGCTTGTACCATTCCAGTACATGTGATGCTGAGGATGATTAAAAGCAGGACGATTTTGGACAATCTACTCTTAAGGAAGACATTCATATGTAGACTTCTCTTCACCGGACGACGAAAAGAAGGTTGTTCATAGATGCTTTGATAAGAACTATATTTCAACATTTCACCATCACTCCAAACAAGTGTTCTGTTTTACATGTATTCAATATAACACGAACATTTGTTTGATTCAATAGTTTTTTCGAACAGTTGTTCTTGTTTTTTTTAAAGTAGTTCTCTTCTCCCAAACTATTTAGAACTAATGTTTGTACGAACGGAAGTTCTATGTTATAATTTTTCCAAACGTTACTAAATGGGGTTGATCCGTAAATGTCAAAGGTATCGAGCCGGCAACAGGCTATTCTTGAGTTTATTCGCAACGAAGTACGCGCTAAGGGATATCCTCCTTCGGTCCGGGAGATCGGTGAAGCCGTCGGATTGGCTTCCAGTTCTACTGTTCACGGCCATTTAGACCGTCTGGAGAAGAAAGGATTTATCCGCCGCGACCCAACGAAACCGCGCGCCATTGAATTGCTGGGTCAAGAGGAATCGGAGAATTACAATTTATTTGCACACAGCGTGACCCGCGTTCCGATTGTTGGGAAGGTTACCGCGGGCGTGCCGATCACAGCGACAGAGAATATTGAAGATTATTTTCCGTTGCCAGAGCACTACGCAGCGGAAGGGGATGTCTTTATGCTTTCCGTGGTTGGCGACAGCATGATCGAAGCTGGAATACATAACGGGGATTATGTGATCGTCCGCCAGCAGCAGACGGCGAACAACGGAGATATCGTTGTGGCCATGACGGAGGATGACGAAGCAACGGTTAAGACGTTCTATAAAGAAAGTGACCATATTCGCCTACAGCCGGAGAATTCAACGATGGAACCGCTTCGTTTGAAGCATGTAACCATTTTGGGCAAGGTCATCGGCTTGTTCCGCGACCTGCACTAATTTGAAATCTTCCCTTTCGTAGGCCACATAAGATAAGGAAACCGAACAGGACGAAGCGATGCAGTGACTTCCGCTTCGTCCTGTTTACTTTATGGGGAACTTGATGACTTCCCCTCTTACTCCCATTCGAGGTCTAAGAAGCTCATGGGATTATAGCCGTTCTTCTCCCGGCGCCCGCGCGTACCCCACCCTAGCCCCGAACGCTCTGTGATCCACCACTGCTTTAACCGATAGCGACGACGTTGGTATCTTTTTAGTTCGGTTACTGTCATCTGCATGAACCTCCTTATATCTATAAGTTGTCCCAATTCGAGTGAAATCATGGCATTGTTTCGAAATCCAAAAGCTGTAATTCATTCGTCTTCACCATAAGAAAAAGCCAGCCCCTGCTTGAAATGCCGGGAGCTGGCTTGGCTGTGAACCCTGATTAATACAGCGTCATATATTGATCGCGTTCCCATTGGTGAACTTGGGTCCGGAAAATATCCCATTCGATCTCTTTCAATTCGTAGAAGTGAGTTAATGCGTGATCTCCCAGCGCTTCGCTGATGATTTCGCTGCGGAGCAATTCGCCGAGCGCTTCCTTCAAGTCGGATGGAAGACTTGGGATGCCTTCCTCTACCCGCTCTTCTTCAGACATCACATAGATGTTGCGATCAACCGGATCAACCAACGGAAGCTCTTTCTTAATTCCATCCAGTCCGGCTTTCAACATCACAGCCAGAGCCAAGTATGGGTTAGCAGCTGGGTCCGGGTTACGCACTTCGATCCGTGTGCTGAGACCACGGGAAGCCGGAATCCGAATCATTGGGCTGCGGTTGCTCGAAGACCAAGCCACATAGCAAGGAGCTTCATACCCAGGTACGAGACGTTTGTAGGAGTTTACGGTTGGATTCGTGATCGCTGCAAATGCGCGGGCATGCTTCAGAATACCGGCCATATAATGACGTGCTTCTTTGCTCAAGCCCAATTCATCACTTTCGTCATAGAAAGCATTGACATTGCCTTTGAACAGCGATTGGTGACAGTGCATCCCGGAGCCATTTACGCCAAACAGCGGCTTCGGCATAAACGTTGCATGGAGCCCATGTTGACGAGCAATCGTCTTAACGACCAGCTTGAACGTTTGGATTTGGTCAGCTGCTTTGATTGCATCAGCATATTTAAAGTCGATTTCATGCTGACCTGGTGCCACTTCGTGGTGAGAAGCTTCGATTTCAAAGCCCATTTCCTCCAGGGTCAATACGATTTCGCGGCGGCAGTTCTCGCCCAAATCCGTAGGAGCCAAGTCGAAGTATCCGCCTTGGTCGTTCAATTCGGTTGTAGGGTTGCCTTTATCATCGGTTTTGAACAGGAAGAATTCCGGTTCTGGACCAACGTTCATTGAAGTGTACCCCATTTCCTCAGCTTCCTTGAGCGCACGTTTCAGAATCGCGCGTGGATCGCCGGCAAACGGAGTGCCGTCAGGCATGTATACATCACAAATCAAACGTGCAACGCGATCCTCGGTCACCCAAGGGAAGATCACCCAAGTGTCCAGATCCGGGTAGAGATACATATCGGATTCCTCGATGCGGACATACCCTTCAATGGAAGAGCCGTCAAACATCATTTTGTTATCCAATGCTTTCTCCAACTGGCTGACTGGGATTTCTACATTCTTGATCGTTCCCAGCAAGTCCGTGAATTGCAAACGGATAAAGCGTACATTTTCTTCCTTAGCAATTCGCAAAATATCTTCTTTGGTGTATTGCTTGTTACTCACCCTAACCTCTCCCAACGTTTAGATTATTTTTTGAAAAACCGAGACAACTCACCTTGGAGCAAAGAAACTTGTCCCGGTTTGCTCCCTGACACCAGTTGCTGCTTCAACATCCGGTAGATCTGGGAATCTGTCATTTCCTTTCGCTTCTCTTCCGTGTCCTTCGTGATGACTGTCGCATCCTGGGACTCCCGAGACATCGGATTCATAACCTGCTTGATTCCCGCGATATTGACACCTTTGTCGATGAGACTCTTGATTTCCAGTAACCGCTCGACGTCATTCAGAGAAAACATCCGCTGATTTCCCGAGGTACGTGCGGGTACGATTAATTCATGTTGCTCGTAATATCTTATTTGTCTTGCCGTTAAATCCGTAAGTTTCATGACGATACCAATAGGAAACAAGGCCATATTTCTGCGAATTTCCTCACTCATCGCTATCAACCTTCCAGTTAGATTATCATGACCTTATCATATGTTAGTTATCCTAACATGTCAATAGATATGTTAGGATAACTTACAACAAGTTGCGGTCTTTCATCGTCTGAAGTGCGGTGAGCAGGCCAAATTTAACATGGGAATACGTTAAACCACCTTGCATATACGCGATATATGGCGCACGGATCGGAGCATCGGCAGACAATTCCAGGCTCCCTCCCTGGATAAATGTCCCGGCCGCCATGATCACCGGGTGGTCATAGCCCGGCATATCCCAAGGTTCGGGCACTACGTGGCCGTCCACAGCAGCTGCCCGTTGAATCCCCTGAACAAATGCTATTAATTGCTCTGGGGCGTCAAAGGCAATCGCCTGGATGAGATCGGTACGCCGATCCTGCCAAGCCGGCCGGCTTCGGAATCCTGCCCGCTCAAACAATGCTGCAGCCAGGATAGAGCCTTTAACGGCTTGTCCGACGATCGTTGGAGCCAGAAACAAACCTTGATAAATGCCTCGCGTCGTTCCCAGCATCGCTCCCACCTCGCTGCCAATGCCCGGTGCAGTTAACCGGTAAGATGCGAGAGTGACCAGATCCTGCCTTCCGCAAATGTATCCACCGGTTTCTGCCAAGCCGCCTCCCGGATTTTTAATCAGCGAACCAGCCATCAAATCGACACCAACCTGTGTTGGTTCCTGTTCCTCGGTAAATTCACCATAACAGTTGTCTACAAAGACGATCAGATCCGGCTTGATTGCTTTCACTTGGGCAACCATCTCACCGATCTGCTCAACGGAAAAGGAATCCCTCCAATCGTAGCCGCGCGAGCGCTGAATCCCAATGACTTTGGTCTTATTGGAAATTTTGGTCTTCACGGTGTCCCAGTCGACTGTGCCGTCAGCCAGCAATGCAGCTTCGTGATACCGGATACCATAGTCCTGCAACGAGCCGCTGCCGTCACCCGGCGTTCCAATCACTTTATGTAGTGTATCATATGGACGCCCCGTAATATAGAGCAGTTCGTCCCCGGGACGCAAGACCCCGAACAACGCTGTAGCGATTGTATGCGTGCCGGAAGCGAAATGCGGCCTTACCAGTGCGGCCTCCGCTCCAAAAACGTCCGCATAAACCAGGTCCAAAACTTCACGACCCCGATCATTATAAGCATAACCGGTGGAACCGGCAAAGTGAAAATCGCTGACTTGATGACGTTGAAAAGCTTCGATAACCTTCCATTGGTTGTGATCGACGATCCGGTCGACCTCCCGGAACCGGCTTTCCACCTGACGTTCAGCGGCTTCCAGCCAATGTACGATTTCTTCCGAAAATACTGCCATTGTTACGTAATCTCTCCCTTAATCTATTCCATCGTTTGTCGTGTTATCCTCAGGGGCTTCTTGCTGTGGAATGAGAAAAGGAGCTAAACGATAACCGTACTTCTCGAAATCGGCTTGATTCACATCAATTTCGTAAATGAGGTCTTCGTCGTCGATCTGCTTGTCCACTACTTCGCCAATTCGGTATAACACAGAAGCGAGATCCCCGCGTTCTGCAGGAATCCGATACGACTTGGTGCCGCCGGACAGCTTGCGCTGTACGGCTTCGCGAACCGCAGCCAAGTCGCGTTCATCAAACGCGGATATCTTTAAATAACCCTCGCCCGCCGGCAGCATCTCCAGCTGCTCCGGTGGACAAAGATCTTTCTTATTAAACAACATGATTTGCGGCTTTCCCCCAGCTCCCAAATCATTTAAAATCCGATCCACGACCTCGATTTGCTCCTCACGCATCGGGGATGAGGCATCCACGACGTGGAGAATCAGGTCCGCTTCGTTCACCTCTTCCAGAGTGGCACGAAAGGCAGCAACTAGGTCGTGCGGCAGATTTTGAATAAATCCGACCGTATCGGTCAGCACCACTTCTTTGCGACCCGGCAACGGGAACAACCGGGTGGTCGGATCCAGCGTTGCGAACAGCCGGTTTTCCACGAAGACATCCGCTGAGGTTAACGCCTTAAGCAGTGTAGACTTTCCCGCGTTGGTGTAACCTACCAGGGCAATTTGCACTACACCGCTCTCCTTCCGGCGCGCTCGATGCAGTTGCCGATGTCTTGTGACTTCCTCCAGCTGACGTTTTAATTCACCGATCCGCCGGCGGATATGGCGGCGATCCGTTTCCAGCTGGCTTTCCCCGGGGCCCCGCGTACCAATCCCGCCGCCGAGACGGGACAGATTCTTGCCATGCCCAGACAAACGCGGGAGCAGGTAGGTGAACTGCGCTAACTCGACCTGAATGATCCCCTCCCGCGTTTTTGCCCGTTGCGCAAAAATATCCAAAATCAGCTGAGTACGGTCGATAATCTTCACGTCCAGCATCCCTTCCAGATTGCGCACCTGCGCTCCGGACAGCTCTTGGTCAAATATCGCCGTATTCGCCCCATGCTGCGTGATAAGGTCACGAAGCTCCAACACTTTCCCTTTCCCAATCAACCAGCGGGGATCGGGCTTCTCCCGATGTTGGACGACCGTTCCTGCGACCTCAACCCCGGCTGTTTCGGCCAGCTGTACCAGTTCGGCCAGGGAGTAGTCCGAATTTATTCCATTTTGCTTCGTCTCCGATGTAACCAAGCTAACTAAGATAGCTACATCTGGTTGGTGGGTCGTCGTTTCATGCAATTGCATCTTCGACATGATCACTGCTCCTTCAAAGGGATCCCAAGCGATACTTCCATTAAGTTTTCTTCACATCCAGCTTCAAGTCTTCGGTTCGAATAGTCATCAGCTCCAGCTTACCTGGTGAACCACCGCCATATTGATTCAGCAACCGCACCGCCTGCTGCCGGACAGACCGTTCAATGATGTTGCGAACATAACGAGCATTGCTGAACACCTGATCACTTTCACATTTTTCACGCAATAAATGTTGCTTTAATTTGAGTATCGCCTGCGGCATCAAAATATAATCCCGCTCTTTCGCCATCCCCTCGGCAATTTGAATCAGCTGGTCGATTGTATAATCCGGAAAATCCATCTGAATCGGGAATCGAGACGGCAGTCCCGGATTGGTGGACAGGAAAAAGTCCATTTCATCGGAATATCCGGCAAGAATTAAGATAAATTGGTTTTTATGATCCTCCATCGCTTTGACCAACGTATCGATGGCTTCTTTGCCGAAGTCCTTCTCTCCACCGCGCGCCAAACTGTACGCCTCATCGATGAACAAAATGCCGCCCAGCGCTTTTTTGACTAAGTCGCGCGTTTTCTGAGCCGTATGGCCGATATATTCGCCGACCAGATCGGCACGCTCAACTTCAATCAGATGCCCTTTACTCAGCACGCCCATCCGTTGAAACATTTTCGCGACAATACGTGCTACTGTCGTTTTTCCGGTACCCGGATTCCCTTTAAACACCATATGGTATACTTGGGAACTCGACAACAATCCCGCTTCCGAACGCATCGAGGCGATTTGCAGAAGCGCATAGATCTCGTACATGAGCTCTTTAATATGATCTAAACCGACCAGGTGATCCAGTTCCTTCTGGATTTCGGCAAATATCCCTTGCTGCGGCAAACCTTTGGCTGACACCTGAGGTTCGCTATCGGCAATGGCCTGCGAGACGACAGGCGGCTCGGTATTGCGGAGAATCACGTTGATCTGACGCGACGGTCTCTCATCGGAAGAGCCGTTTCTGGCCATGACACGCCCGGACATAGGTAATCACCTCTTTATAAGGGTAGGGCTGAGAGGAAGAATAAATCCCAATCTACGGAACACACATCTAAATGTATTCTCTCTCCCTGTCCGTTATTAGAAGTTTTGTCATGAGATCAGACCGATGGCTAATCCTATTTGATCGAGCTTCCATTTCGTATACGCCAAAATCTCCCGGAACGTGTTGGGAAGCGGCTTCAGCACCTTAGAAGAAATCAGCGACAGGCGAGGTTGCTCGTAATTTAGCGCTTGCGCGATTTCATAAGCACGGTTTCCATGAAACGTGTGGGTCACGATCAGAACGGATGTAAACCCCCGTTCTTCTAGGATCTCCTGGCTAAATTTCAGATTCTCATAGGTACTGGTCGCCTTGTTCTCAAGCAGCATCTTCTCCCGCGGAACTCCCTGCTGCTCCAAGTAATTTGCCATCCCTTCTGCTTCGGTATAGTTGGAGGTTGCCGTATCCAACCCACCGGTCAGCAGAAACCATTGAAATTTGCCCGCCTTGTAATCCCTCAGGCTTTGATCCAGCCGCTCCCGAAGACCTGGACTCGGCTCGTCCCCCCAAAGCGCGGCTCCCAAGACAATGCCCACCTCTGCCGGTTCGGATAAATCAGAATTCGCCGCCGGATTCCGCTCGATGCTGCCGATCTGAGCTAGTACGTACAACATCCATCCGATCCCCAGCGAAATCACGACCAGCCCCCAGCGGAAGATCCGTTTCCTCACACGCCCTTTGCGCTGGTTGGGCCGCAGCGACATCCGCATCATTTCGTTAGGTTTGGCATTACGCATGGTTTATCCCCCCGATTGATTCGGTTCCGAAGTCATAAATCCGCTCTGATAATGATCTAGAGACAGGCGGAAATAGGGAAAACGCCGCTCCTTAATGTCATGAAGTAATCGCTGAGCCGTTTCCGTTGCCAGATCATAGTCTTTTACCGATATAAGTCCTTTCGTTAAAGCTTCATCCAGCTCGTCTTCATCCAAAAGAAACACTTCACGATTTTTGAGTACGACGATATCCAGGTACAAATCATCAAACCAGGGCACTCCCTGATCGGTCACGCCTTGGGTCTTACAAACATCGATGTACCACTCCACGATCTCACCTTGATCATCAAACATCGCCGTCACAACGAAATGGGCACCTTTGGGATAGTACTGCAGCCAAGTATAGCCCTTGTCAGCGATCCGAAAAGTATGTCCCCCGTAGGTTTTCCATAACGGATCACGCAAGGCGAAAATACTGTACAGCGTGACATATCCCGTAAACTCATCGCTCTCCACATACTTGGATTTGAATTGACGATGAGTCACACGGCGCCAATTCGCACGGTCTCCGAATTTTCGCTTCATAAATAAGATCCCTTTCAACACAATGTAATAACAGCTTACCATATTTGAAAGAGAGTCACAAAAGCCATTTTCCCATGAAAAGAACGCCTGTCAACGTATATCCAAGGTAGACTAATCGTGTTTTGCAGAAGTGTTTCTTGATTTAACAGAAAAAACAACCCCCAGTCACGCCTATGCGAGAGCTGAGGGTTGTTTGGCTTGAACATAAACATGGGATGACTAGCCGTTATCCACCAGCCCCTACGGTTCCATCCGTAGTTCCTGCTGGAATATCCGTGTTGCCGGTTCCGTCCCCGCCATCGGCCGGTGGAACGATCACACCTCCGTCATCATCATCCATAGGCAAATCATCCATTGGGTTTCCGGTGTTGTCTCCCCCGTTGCCTTGGCCGTTACCGTTGTTCCCATTCGGACCACCATTTCCGTTCCCATTGCCATTTCCGCCATTGTGATGGCCACTTCCATTCCCTGGACCATTCCCTGGACCGTTGCTTGGCGGGAACCCTTGATCTCCACCTCCGCCATCAGGCAGATTGGGATCTAGTGGATTATTCGGATCCGGACCCACAGGCGTTTCGTCGTCGGTTGGCGGTTCCACGCCGTCGATCAGCACTTGCGCAGTGTTCGAAGGTTCGCTCTCTACCGCATTCACCGGATCATACGCCGTGACGTAATACACATACCCAGTACCCGGTGTGACGCTGATATCTTCAACGTCCGTCGCCACGGAATCCAAAATATGAGTGAAGGTCGTTTCAGATGCCTCCCGGCGGTAAATATGATATACCGTGTCCGGAGTTTCAACGCCAGTCCAGCTGAGGGATACCGCACCGGTATCCGGATTATAGACGGCATTTAAACCAGTTGGAGCGGCGATTTCCGGCTCATCAGGCTTATCCGGCTGCAAGTTCTGCGGAACCGGGAACTGCTTCACCGGCTCGCCCTTCAATGCCTCCTTCATAACGGCGGCGAACAAGGCTGCGGTCTGGCCGCTGCTTCCGTTCAGCAAATGATTTTTGTCCGGCTTATCGTATCCCATCCATACTGCTCCGGTCCATTCTGGGGTATAGCCCACAAACCAGACATCGCGGTTTTTGCTGCTCTTCAGCCCAGGAATCCCGTGCTGCGTAGTCCCAGTCTTACCGGCCACCGGACGGTCTAACTTCGCGCGTTTCCCGGTACCGTCATTAACGACGTTTTGCATCATGGTCGTCATGTAATAAGCCGTTTGCTCACTGATGACCCGTTTTGGCTTAGGCGCATTGTATTTATATTTCTCCACGCCATTATGGTCAACGATTGATTTGATCGAATAAGGCGGATTATACAAGCCGCCATTAGCGAAAACGCTGTAAGCGCCGGCCATTTCCAACGTGTTTGTGCCGTAGGTTAAACCGCCCAATGCGATGGCCAAGTTGCGGTCATTTTTGTCCATTTTTATGCCCATCGCCTCGGCATATTTGACCCCGGTGCTTACGCCAATTTCATTCAGCAACCAGACGGCTGGGATATTCTCGGACTTCGTCAACGCGTCCGTCATATTAATCGTCTTCGAATACCCATGCAGGTTCGTTGGGCAATAATCGCCAAAACACTGCTTCTCATTGCTGATCTGCGAGTTTGGCGTAAATTTGCCGGATTCCAGAGCCGGTGCGTACGATACGATCGGCTTGAACGCCGAGCCCGGTTGACGGCGACTGTCCAGTCGGCTGAACCCTTTGCGCTGATAATCCCGGCCGCCCAGCAAGGCGACGAGACTCCCATTTTGATGGTTCATGATAACCATCGATGCCTGAACTGGCTGGTCATCTTTGCTCTTCTCAAAAAAATCGTCGTTCGCGAAAGCTTTCTCCAACGCTTTCTGCGCTTGTGCATCCATCGTCGTGTAGATCTTATATCCGCCGCGGTTCAACTCGTCCTCGGTTAGCCCAAATTTCTCCTCGGCTTCTTCCACGACATAGTCTTTAAATGCGAGATAGCTTTGATTGGTAGCCGGCGGCTCGTAGTTGTAATCCACCGCCTTCGCTTCATCCCGTTGCTCCGCTGTAATATAACCTTCCTGATACATCAGCTCGAGTACCACGGCACGGCGTTCTTTAGAAAGCTCAGGGTTTTTTAGCGGATTGTATCGAGACGGCCCCTTTGGCATCGCCGCTAGTGTAGCCATTTCCCACAAGTCAAGTTCATTCAAATCGCTTTTGCCGAAATACCGGATCGAGGCGGCCTTGATTCCATAGACCGTCCCCCCGAAGTTGATTCGGTTCAAATATAAGGTTAGGATTTCATCCTTCGTTCTGCGGCGTTCCAAGGCCAAGGCAATCGACATTTCCGTTGCCTTCCGGAAGAAGGTTTTGTCCGAGCTTAGGAAAATGTTCTTGGCTAACTGCTGGGTGATCGTACTGCCGCCTTCAACCAACGAGCGGGCGACGATATCTTTCACAGCCGCACGGCCGATCGACCATAAATCCACACCCTTATGATCGAAGAAACGGCGGTCTTCCGTTGCCACGAACGCTTGCTTCAACAGCTTCGGAATCTCGTCCGATTCCACGGGTTCACTCTTATCGATGGACAATTCGCCCATCAGTACCCCTTTGCGGTCATACACCTTCGTTGTTTCATAAACCGTCAGCTTGTCCCCATTTTCCATCAGGATCTTCTCACCGCTGACCGTAATGTACATATAGCCTGCAATTGCGCAGAAGACCGCAAAAGCAATCGTAAAAAATGAAGTCCACAACACGCGTTTGGCCGTCAGCCTTTTCTTTTTATGAGCTTTCGGCGCTTTGTTCTTTTTGTCCGGCTTACCGCTTCGTTGCAGTCTTGATGGCCTTTGGCTAGACATGGTTTGTTCTGACTCCCTTCCTGCCATTTCACTTAAGTCGATGTTCAAAGATCGGCCTTTGCGGTTTGTTCTCTCTATCCTGTGCGTGAATGGAAATTCCCAACCACGAGCAGTGTTCAGTGGCGTAAGGTGCAGCCCCTTCCACTTTGAACCTATCATATCACCGCTCAAGCGTTCGTTCGATGACGGAATCGATGATATCCGAGTGATTTTTGAACATCACCTGACCGAACAACAATTTCGGCAGACCCTAAGCTTCTGGCTTAAAAGTGCCTGGAAAGAAAAGAACAACCTTGGTTCAGGTTGCTCCATCTTCATCCTATACTCTTAACGTATTGAAGTTCAAAAAGTTTCAGCCTGAGTTAATCCTCGTTTTGCGATTCCTGCATGAGCGATACATTCCGCTGCGGCTGGAACGTCGAGATCGCGTGCTTGTACACCATTTGCTGGCGGCCATCGCTGTCAATGACGATCGTGAAGTTGTCAAATGCTTTAATCGTCCCTCTGATCTGGAAGCCGTTCGTCAAAAATACGGTGACCGGGATGCTCTCTTTCCGTAATTGGTTCAAAAATGTATCCTGGATGTTAATGGTCTTATTCATAGCCGTACCCCCAATAGGAATCAATTAGTGTTTAGAATTATATTCAAGATCAGCGGGAAACTTTCCTGCTATTATAGCATGCGCTGACGCCAAAATCTCGGAAAAATTTTCGCCGTCGCCGACGTCAATCCATTGGATATCCTTCATATGGCGGAACCAGGAAAGCTGTCTCTTGGCAAAGCGGCGCGTATCCCGTTTCAACTTCTCGACCGCAGCATCCAACGGAACGCCGTCCACCAGATGTTCAACAATTTCTTTATACCCCAGACCTTGCATCGAAACGGAATCGCGGCTGTATCCTTTCTGCAGGAGTCCGCGAACTTCATCCACAAGGCCAAGCCGCAGCATCTCGTCAATTCGCCGTTCAATACGGTTATAAAGCATTTGGCGGTCCATTGTCAAACCGATGAGGCAAAGCTCGTAAGGGGATTGCTTCTGCTGTTTCTCCAGCTGGGACGATAAGGTCTCCCCCGTGATATGAAAAATCTCCAACGCCCGGATCACCCGACGCACATCATTCGGATGCAGACGTTCTGCAGATTTGGGATCGACCTCCGCCAATTTGGCGTGCAACGCTTCGACCCCGTGAGTTTCAGCGAACGCTTGCTGCTGAGCACGAAATTCTTCATCTGCCCCCGCTTCCGTAAATTGAAACTCATAACAGACCGATTCAATGTAGAGCCCCGTCCCGCCAACGATAAAGGGCAAATGCCCGCGTTCGGTAATCTCTGGGATCAGCTTGCGGCACCACTCCTGAAATAATGCGACGGAGAACGGTTCGTCGGGATCCAGCACATCGATGAGATGATGCGGAATGCCGCCCATTTCTTCCTTGGTGATTTTAGCGGTGCCGATGTCCATTCCCCGGTAGACCTGCATGGAATCGCCGGAAATAATTTCGCAAGACAGGTCCCGCGCCAGCTCGATACTAAGCTTCGTTTTGCCGACCGCCGTTGGGCCGAGCAGCACAAGCAGTTTCGGTTTATCGTTTCGGGTCAAGCGAAATCACTCCATAGGCAATTTTGGTGTGGGAGCGGTTGATCGCCTGAAACCCCAGTCGATCAAATTCGCTGCTCCCGCGCTTCTCTTTCAGCACTACCGCTTTTCGAGCAACCCGGCAAGCCTCCTTCACCGCCTCCGGATCAAGTTGATTTGGATTCGCAAACGCTCGCAGCGGTGAAATGGACGACGATTCCGTGATCGGATCGCGAAACATCGGGTCGAAGTAGACGATATCTGCGCTCTTGTCGGGCATCGCCCGAAGCGCGTCCAAGTGGTTCGTATGTATCGGTTCGATCCGCCGCAACGCTTCGTCAAAAGCCGGCAGACCGGAGACGTAGTGCTTCAGCCCCTCGTACAGCAAGGCCCAAAGCGGCAAGGAATCCTCCAAGGCCAGCACTTTACCGTCAGCCCCTGCGGCAATCGAAAAGATCATCGCATCTGCCCCAAGTCCTGCCGTACCATCGATGATGACATCGCCCGGTACCACACCGGCCGCATCCAGCATCGCATCGTTTTCTCCTTTAAACAGCCGTTTGGCCCGTACAAACGCCATGCTGGGGTGAAACGTCATCGTCTCTCGGCCAGTTCGATGCAGACGGGCGCCTTGCTCCAGGACCACCAGAATATCGCTGTCGCCATGGCGTTCGGCCAACCGAGCCAGTGAGGTCCCGCTGCGCGGGATATACGGAACGCGGGCCAGCTGGGCCAGTTCTTGTGCGCGGCGTACGGCAGCGGGTGATTCATGGTCTCCTGTGGTAATTAACATGATGAATTCCTCCGTTTGCGTTCGTTACATGACCCGCTTGAACAGCTTCTCCAAATCGTACGTAGAGAAGGAAACGATGATCGGCCGCCCGTGCGGGCAGGTATATGGCTGTTTGCAGGCAGCCAGTCGGCGAAGCAGCGTGTTTGCCTCTTCCGGCGTCAGCTTCTGGTTCGCCTTGATCGAAGCTTTACACGAGACCATCGTAGATGAAGCTTCACGCAGCTTGGCCAGGTCAATGGCCCGTTCGTTCAGCACCCATTCGGCCATTTCTTCAATAATGCTTGCTTCTTCTCCTTGCGGGAACCAGTACGGATGCGCCACCACGCGGAAGGTACCGCCTCCGAAATGCTCAAGTACAACCCCCACCTGTTCGAACCAGTGCAGCCGCTCCTGCAGCTTCGCGCTGTCCGATGGGGTAAATTCCAACGTAATCGGAATAAGCAGCTCTTGTGAAGCATCGGCCGGCCGCCCAAACTTCTCGTAATAGTACTCGTAATTTACGCGTTCATGGGCGGCATGCTGGTCAATGATGTAAAGTCCCTGATCGTTCTGGGCGATCAGGTAGGTCCCATGATGCTGTCCGATCAAGGACAGCTCAGGAAACGCCGGAAGCTCCGGCGCCGCCGCAGGCGAGCCGTACAACGCTTCCGGCATCTCTTGCAGCCGCTCGCCACCCCCATAGGTGGCGGCGTTAGGTTGGCCAAGCCTGCCTTGCGGCTTGGCCGAGCTTGGCGCGGCGCCGTACGTGCC